>JABFST010000104.1 GCA_013140465.1 Methylococcaceae bacterium | reverse complement strand
CAATGTGGGCGGCTATGGCGGACTGTAAAATATGAGGACGTGTATGAACCCGGATTGTGTTTGGGGCTGACGGACTACTTCTTGTTTTATGACGGGGAAAGTCCGCACCAATCATTGGGATATATGACCCCGGACGTGGTGTACCGCAGGGCAATAGGCGGGGGTGCAAAGGTTGGACAAATTCAGTGGCTCGGGGGAAGAAAAGACCTGGAGCATAGAATTGGGGCAGCGCTAATCCGCTGCGGTTTAATCAGGGGGCTATTTTAAACTAGGCAAAAGACTGTTTGGACGTTGGGGGCCACTTTAGTTGTTGATTAGCGTAACCGACGCTTGGTTTTACTAGGTTTTGCTTTCCCGTGGGTGCAAGCTAAAACAGTCACAACCGAACCGTCTACACGATACCAAACCAAGAACGGAAATCGATGCAACACAGCACGCCGGATGTCGCGGTAAACAACCGGATAGATCAGTGGTGTTTCCGCAAGCCGATCCAACGCAGCGCCAAGCTCTTCGTAAAACTTGGCGGCTAACCCCGCTTGCTGTTGCTCGTACCATAACAGGGCTTGCGCTACATCAAGCTCCGCCGCACGGCGGACATAAACCGTGAAACTCAAGGCAAGTGCCGCTTAAGGCGAGCCTGAACCTCAGACCAAGGGCTTTGTTCCTTAGGGTTCTGTTCCATATCAGCCAGCCGCGCATCCAACAAATCCATTTCCTCTGCTGATATGGGCACATCGCTAGAAGATAAAGTCTCCCAAACAACCCTAATGAGTTCAATACGCTCGGTGACGCTAAGTGTTTTTACTTGTGAAATAAGTACATCGTTAATCATGACAAAAGCTACCTGTTGATGCCCAACGTTACGGTAAGGGGCGCACCGCCAACAAAAGCCATACGAAGCCACCAAACCTTGATAAAAAACAAAATTTCAAAATCGCCAACGGACGGCGCGTCCCTTTGACTGGCTTGTTGGGCTAGGAGACGACACGCAACATGCGGCTCCGACAAACCGGAACAAGCAAATTACTCCGCCTAACTTAAAGTAAAGGGACAGGCACTTTAGCGACAGTCCCACTTCAGAATTATGTTAAGCGCCCACCCAAAATATACAAACCTTTTAATCAATGGCGTCGGTCTTCTTTGATTTTTCTAGTCCGATTTAGATTTGATAAGGCGTTAAGACAAAATCGAATTTATTAAGTCGAAAATCTTTGGTATTGCGCGTGACTAATATCAATCGATGCTGTTGTGCAAGAGCGGCTTGCAAGGCATCAGGAAGTTTCCAGCGGAATTGATAACGTAATTGTGCCGTAAAATCAGCAACGTCTTTGTCTATGTTCAATGTCACAAAACAGTCTAAAAATTTTGCTGCGATGTCTCGATGTTCTGGTGCAAATCCTGTTAAAACTTCGGCGCGGGTAATCACAGAAATAGCCAAGCTATCTTTGTGCTGTTGTAAAAACGCGCTGGCTTGGGGAATGTTGTTGAAATGGTCGATTAAAATGACCGAATCGAGTAAATACTCCATGTTTATTCCCAGTCATTACGCAAGGCGTATTGATAAGCCAAGCCGTCACCTTGTTGCCAAAGTCCTTTGGTGGTATTGAGCAGTTGTTGAAAATTATCGGGCTGGTCTTCATTTTCATCAATCACTAAGACAATATGATGTTTGCCTGTTTTAATGCTATCGGGCAGTTTAATTTGGATGTTGCGGTTTTGTGGTAAATCGAGTTCATAACTTAAGGTATGCAACATGGTATTTTCCTTTTATCAAGCTACGCTTGGTGTGGTGGATACATCAAGAAGAGCTTGGGGACGAGGCATTAATTTTTTAAATTTTTGATTATGTTGTTTAGCCAATTATTAGAAAGTGCGTAATTTCTAAATCCAAGAAACTGATGATCTTTATCCTGTGAGGCTCTAATAAACTGTTTAATAAATGCAGCAATTTCTACTTTCTGATTTGCGATATTGCTATTGCTTAAAGCAGAAATTATATCTTTTTCAAAATCATCTAAGATCTTTCTTCGACTATCATTTAAATCCGTTCTGTCGATTTTACATTTGTCTATTGTGTAAGCAAAACGTGGGTTATTCGACTGAACACTGCCATTTTTACTAAATTGTATTTCTCCTTCTGGATCCGTTACTTCCGGATTTACCATTTTTGGTCGTTCCGTTATATCATAGCCTGCTGAAATATTATTAATGTTCCTTATGGTTGACAAAGTAATTGTAAGGTTAGCCTGATGCCCAATTACATCAAAATTTGTATCTTTATTAGTATTACAAGTTGCACAAGAAAGTAATAGGTTATCCCATGAAAATGCAAGCCAGTAATAAGTTTGCTTAGGTCTATAATGTTCTACATGAAATTGTTCTATTTTTTGCTCACAAAAAGCACATTTACTGTGATAAATATTTTTTAAAGCTATCTTTACATCGTCTTGCTTATAACGCTCATTATATATATTTTCGTTAATATAGCTCCCTTTCTTGATAACCTCCTTTCTTCTTTTGTGAGTAGTTTTGGGTGGTCTTGGAATTTTACTTGGAAAGTTTCTAATAGAGGGAATATTTAGAGAGTCAGGAATAAC
>JABFST010000237.1 GCA_013140465.1 Methylococcaceae bacterium | reverse complement strand
CCCCACTTTTCGCTTACACTCAAAGCGGCTTATTCCGGCCTACAAGGCTGGATACCCGCTTCCTAGCGGATATGACGGGTTACTTGAATACTTGTGTATAACGATGAGGGGCTAGCCTAGGGAATGAACCACGACCTTCTCCTGAAAACCATTTTATCCAAAGCCTGGCTTAAATGACGCGCAAATAGCGTTGCGACTAGCAAAACCAATTGCCCAACCAGCTAAATTCGCATATAATTACGGGTTCTCATCAGCGCATGGGAAATCAGTGGAGAGATGGCCGAGTGGTCGAAGGCGCACGCCTGGAAAGTGTGTATACGGCAACGTATCGAGGGTTCGAACCCCTCTCTCTCCGCCATCCATTCAGGTGTGTTAGCTCAGTTGGTAGAGCAGTGGACTCTTAATCCATAGGTCCAGGGTTCGAGTCCCTGACGCCCCACCAATACCACCAAAAAGTTATTCTATAAAATCGATAGAATATACACAGCTGCTTACAATTGCCTCGGCTTGGCGACATCCTGCTTAACCTCATAAACCCTCACCATCTCAGCTGATTTGTGAAATTGCTGTTTTTTATCCGTAGCAATTAGTACATTGACTTTTTTAAAACGCGCCCAGTCTTTCTCCTCGTCTACTTCTTCAAAAACAGTCGGTTATTACTGTCCGACGGACTTAAAATCTTCACGGTAATATTGCAATTTGAAGCCGTAAGTCATAAAGAGCAAGAAGACTGTTATGTGTTTTATGGCGTAGATGGCGGTGCCTCGACATTTTTCCTTAAAAATAAGGGCGTGTCAGCCATCATGGAAGAAAAATTGGCCGACAGCCAAGAAAAATCGCACAAGAAACTGTTCAAAAATTTTCTGCGCAACAAACGCTAGCGACAGCGGCTTGGGGCATTGTAAGATATTCCCAAGCTGTTTTTGTAAGCCGCACAGAGTCTACGCAAGTTTAATGAGGGTAGGTCTCAGGTGTAATTAAACTGACGCTTGGGAAATAAGTGCGGTAACGGTTTACATCGCGGGTCAGTCATTTGCAACCAGCGGTGTAGGCGTGGGCACCGATATAAAAATCCGGCAAAGGGGATGTTTTACTCCCGCCGCGCCGCCGATATTGGATAAAAGCTTGGCCCGCCATACAAGCCGCTTCCCAAGGCAAATCAACGCGTCCAATGCCCAGCGTGTTCAGCATTTGGTCAAGCTAGGCCGATGTTTGATACATGATGGACAGTTCAGCGTAAATCAGGGGATTGATACACGCCATCCCGTCCATCAGCGCATCGGCGAGTGCGGATCGCGACCAATCCAGCCAGTATGGGTCGGGCTTGATAATATCCAGCAGTACATTACTGTCCACCAAAACCACCTGTTTAAACCTCGCTACGCGTAAGGGTCATCATCTCGTCCGTACTAAGTCCAAGGTTAACGTTGGCACTACCTTCGATTTGTTTGATTGCAGCCATTATCTGCTGCCGTTTCAGTACAGTTTCCACGGCGGTTTTTTCCAGCCACAAGCGTCCATTTTCATAGCGGATGTCCAGCTCGCAACCCGGCGACAAATCGGCTTGTTGGCGAATATGCACCGGAATAGTAATTTGCCCATCAGCGGTAAGTTTCATTCTGTCTATCCTCGGTTTAAAACAGTGTTGTTCATTATAACGTGTTTAAGGCAAGGTCATAGCCGACGCATCCCCGTCAATTCTTCCCGCAACTCTTTCTTACTGATGTCAATCACAGCCACCTTATTTTGCAGGGCCACCTCATTAAAATACCCGAGCCAAAATCTCGGTTAAAAGTAAGTCATCCCAACCAGCCGCCTTGCGCATTCGTTTGACACTCATACGATCCTTGGGTGTTTTCCTGAGCATGTTTAAAGCCGCATGGCGGATAATGGCGACATTCGCCGGAGCATTGTCCTTGCGTATGCGGCGTTGGTCTTCACCGAAAGACATGTCCAGCACCCAGTGGAGCTGTTTCTCTATGCCCCAGTGCAAACGCACGGCGGCCAGCATCCGCGCTGCCGGTGCTGGCGAACTGCTGATAAAGTATCGGGTTTCCTGGGTTGTCGTGTTGCCGATGATCCGCTGGCTGTCAATCGCCACAATGCTGCTTAACAATTCCATTCAGGATGGCGCTCCCTAAGCCAGCCGATGTCTGTACTTAACCGACATTGCCGGACTTCAATGCGCCCATGACCTTTATCAACCGTTTCAGCAGAAGTCATCCGGGCCAATGACGCGGGGGCGGGCCGTTTAAAATGCAGGCGCACATCATCATGCAAGCTGCTTTGGTTGCCTTTAAGGGCTAATAGGGTGTCGCCGCCTTTGTCGATAATTTTTTCGGCGATGGCTTTTTGGCAGCCCATCGCAGAAAGGGTGACGATGGCCCCACGGACATCCAACCATTCCAGCAGTTCAGGAATGGCGGTGATTTCGTTGGATTTCTCACGGGTTTTGACTTGGCCTAGGACGATCCCCGCTTCGCTGGCAAAGGAGGACACCAAGTGGATGGGCGATTGCCCGCCATCATGGCTGCCGCGTAAGGTTTTGCAATCAATCGCCACCACCTTGCCCGCCACTTCAGGGTTCAACCACGCTC
>JABFST010000092.1 GCA_013140465.1 Methylococcaceae bacterium | reverse complement strand
GTATTAAGGGTAAAGCCAAAGTAGTACATGCCAAGAAATGTTGGGATGACCGACAAAGGCAAAGCGACGGCAGCTATTAGTGTCGCGCGCCAATCCCGCAGAAACCACCAGACGACCAGGACCGCTAAAATAGCGCCTTCGTAGAGCATGTTCATGGAACCAACAAAATTTTCTTCGACAGGTGCGGCATTGTCAATTTCTAAGGCAAGGTTGACATTTGGATGTTCCTGTTGCAGTTGGGCAATGGCGGCTTGCACACCCGCCGCCACTTTTACTTCGCTGGCGCCTCGGGTGCGGAGTATTTCGATGCCTATCACAGGCTTGCCATTTTTTAATGCGATGCTGCGGCGTTCGGCAAAAGTGTCGGTAACATCGGCGACTTGGTCCAAGCGGACATGGAGGTTTATCCCGTTTTTGGCAGGCAAAGGGAGTTGGATGGCGGCAAGTTCGGCGACGGACTTTACGGTTGCTATAGTGCGTACATTTTGCTCGACACCACTGACATCACCACGCCCTCCTGAGTTTTCTTGTTGCACGAGTTTGAGCTGGCGTGAGACATCTAGGGCCGTTAACTTAAGTGCGGACATTTTTGTGGCATCAAGTTCGATACGCACTTCACGATTAACGCCCCCTAAGCGTTTAACGGCCCCAACTCCTGTTACGGAGAGCAGTTTTTTGGTGACGGTGTTGTCTACGAACCAAGTGACTTCTTGCTCGTCAAGCTTGTTTGATGATGCGCTAAAGACCAATACCGCCCTGCCAGCGTTATTGACTTTGGTGACTATAGGGTTGCGTAAGTCTTGGGGTAAATCTGCACGCACCCTATCGATTGCGCTACGCACATCATTGACCGCTTCGGCAGTGTTTTTTTCCAAAGTAAACTCAACCATCACTGACACTTCGCCATCTCTAATGGTCGTGTGGAGGTGTTTTACAGCTTCTAAAGTGGCAACTGCATCTTCGATTTTTCGGGCTACTTCGGTTTCTAGCTGAGCAGGCGCAGCACCTTCTAAGACGGCTGTGACCATGACCGCTGGCATATCAATGTCGGGAAAATCTTGCACAAGCGTGGCTTTAAAAGCCAGTAACCCTGCCAGCGTCAGTAGTATGAACAGCATGATGGCCGGAACGGGATTTTTGATGGAAAGCGCGGAAAAATTCATGGCGTTAATTCGTGGGGGCAGATTGTTCGGCATTGGCTAGACCCACCACCTTTACCAAGTCTCCGTCATTTAAGAAGCCTACGCCACTCGTGACGAGCTCAACATTTTGCGGCAATCCTGCCAGTATTTCCAATTGTCCGGCATGACGGCGGCCTATTTGTACCTTAAGTTGGGTAACATGCTGGTCAGGATTGAGTTGGTAAACATAGCTAAAGCCGTCCCGCAAAACCACGGCTTGTTGCGGGACGGTGATTGCCGTAGTGTTTCCCAGCTCAAATTGGCCTTCCACAAACATCCCCGCCTTTAGGTTGGGATGCTCAGGTAGATCGACATAGACTAAACCGAGGCGGGTTTGGGTATCGACTGTGGGTGCCAGCATCCGTACTTTGCCTTGGATGCTTGTGCCATCGGGTGTTATAAGGTGGGCAATTGCACCTGTCTTAAGCAATGCCAGATCGGCTGAAACCACTTCGGCGCGCCATTCCAAGCGATTTTGGCGGATTAAGCGAAACAATTCCTGCCCTATAGGCAGCACCGCACCCACTGTAGCGGTGCGTGCGGAAATAACGCCAAAGTCGGAGGCTAAAACTTGGGTTTGTGCCAAGCGCACTTGCAGCATTTTAGCGGCGGCTTCATAAGCCTCAAGTTGGGCTTTGGCGGTCTGTTCGCCAATAAGATATTGGTTGATTTGCTGTGCGCTTAAAGCACCCGTGCCTTTAACGCTACGGCCAGATTTTGCGTTGGCTGTTGCTTCTGCCAAACGTGCTTTAGCCCCGGCAATTTCCGCTTGAATCTGCTGGGCTTCTGCGGCGAGCCTGTCACTCGCAAATGTGGCCAATACTTGACCGCGCTTTACTTTGTCACCGACATTCACGCGTACTTCAAGTAAGCGTAGCCCTTCGGTCTCATTACCGATAATGGCTTCTTGCCAAGCGGCAATATTGCCGTTGGCTTTAAGCGTATAGGGCAAATATAGGGCTTGGGGCCTGCCTACCGTCACGGTAAGTGCGGGTTTGGCGGTAGTGGCGGGTGCTGCGATAGGTGTTGAGTCGGCTAGGGTGCCTGATAAGGCAGCAATAAATATAGCGGTGGTTGCTATGAGCGGATGGCGATGTAACTTCATGGCGTTAACTGTCAAGTCGGTTATAAGGGCTGGAGAGTGTCACGTTGCAGAAAATCCAGCCGAAAGTCAAGCAAGGACGCATATTAGATGTCCTTAATCGGGTTGCAGTGATGCTGATGCCCGATTGGTATTGCCAATAAGTGTGGTTTATTTGTAGCCAAACACCGGATAAACAAAGCGTTCGGATGATGGATGCCGTCGGCTATAGCGGCGAGTTGGAATTGGTGGGCGTTCAGTGGAGAAGTTTGGCGAAAAAGTCATTTGTTTGACGACGGCAGCCATGAGACCGATTGATGCTATTACCAAAAATAGGTACTGTCAAGTTTTGACATCCTCCACAAAAAAATTAATTTAGAAATATCAATATAATCCAATATGTTATGCTTATGTTTTGGGGCTTCTCAAGAGTGGCGGGATAAAGACCTGCCAGGTTTATAAATAGCCTCGTAGGTCTGCCGCTATCGCCTACAGCTAATGGGAAGTTACCGTGTTTTGGGTTAAGTTTGGGGTGAAAATATCAACTGTTTGATTGTAAAATAATATTTCCTGCTAAAGGGGACTGCTCGTTGCTTATTATCCTAGTGACATTTTGTTGGTATACTTTTGGCTGCACACTATCCAGTTGGGTGTTTTTTGCGGATTTGGTGCAGGCGGCCGCGAGAGTTCTATGTTTGTACCACAGGGTTGAATCTACGCACAGTCCCTAGTAACAAATGCCCTAGTGTCAATCCGTAGGACGCGATCACCTATGTCCCATCAGTTTTAAGCTAATTTTAATCCGGTGCTAAGACCGGGTTTCGCCGATGCTAAGATTGCTTAGCGTTACAATATCACCTTACAGAACACTAACCCATGACCTTAAGCGCATTCCTAGAAAAAATACACCACAACAAGCCTGTTAGTTTTACCGAAACCATCGCCGTTATCACCGAACACTACAGCTACCAAGCGACCGAATTCAGCAATGGCTTAGCGCAGCGGTGCTTAGTAAACCCTGCCGGGACTAACGAAGGCTCGTGCAAAATTTTCGCTTTTGCCAACCTACACCAGCTAAATCCCGAACAAACCTTAAGTTTGTTCGGCGACTACTATCGTGTTGATGTGCTAGCCGACCCCAATGGCACAGGCCACCAAAACATCCGCAACTTTATGCGCGATGGTTGGGCGGGCATACAGTTCCAAGGCCAAGCGTTATCGGCATTGGCCCAGCTTTAATGCACTTTTAGCCAATAACGGGAGAACCTAGTTGACCCCATCCGCCCCTAAACACCGTGCCAGTGTGAGCGAAAGCCCCTTGCTCGTGCCGTTGGCAAAAAGCAAAAAATTAGCGGCATTGCGCCACAGCTCACAACCGCCCGACGTGCAAAAACCAGCCCCTAGCCCGCGTGTGCCGCACGGGCGCGGGCTACATGACAGCATGGCTGCCGCCAAAATCCAAGTGGATGCACGTATCGCTGAAATCATTGCGGCTTATCCTCAAGGCAAGCAACAGAAATTGTTTGCGCTACGCTATGGCACGCCCGAGAGTTTACGCCAGATGCCCTTCGCCGCCGTGTTTGCCCGCTTGCAGATCGCCAAGCCCGCGCAATTTTCGCATATTGCACACTTAAATTATTGGGGTGAGGACACAGCTAGTCCAGACAGCGGCAAAGGCGGCTAACCCGTTTAAAAATAGGTGCGGCAACCTGGGCATTGTATAATTTGCTTAGTGTATTACTCTCACCCACACCTTAAGGATTACAGAGGCATGATTTCGGAAAAACCCTCCATACGCCGTCGTGGCATTTATTTATTACCCAATTTATTTACTACAGGCGCTTTGTTTGCGGGCTTTTATGCGATTACCTCAGCGATGAGCGGACGTTTTGAAACCGCCGCTGTAGCCATTTTTGTGGCGATGATCTTAGATGGCTTAGATGGTCGCGTGGCCCGTTTGACCAACACCCAAAGCGAATTTGGTGCGCAATACGATAGTTTGTCTGATATGGTGTCATTTGGTGTTGCCCCCGCTTTAGTCATGTATTTATGGGCTTTTGCCAGTTTGGGCAAAGTCGGCTTGTTTGCCGCGTTTGTGCATACCGCAGGTGGGGCGTTAAGGTTGGCGCGGTTTAACACCCAACTCACGTCAGCGGACAAACGTTATTTTCAAGGCTTGCCCAGTCCTGCCGCCGCCGCCATATTGGCGGGTTTTATTTGGATAGGCATAGAAAACCAATATGACATTGAAATCATTAAATATTTGGCTTTATTCCTGACGATTTGCACAGGTTTGTTAATGGTCAGCAATTTTCGGTATTCCAGTTTTAAAGGCATCGATTTTAAAGGCAAAGTGCCATTTTTTATGGCGATTGCGGTTATGTTGGGCATCGCCTTTGTGATGGCCCAGCCCGCCATGTTATTTTATTTGTTTTTGGTCTACGCCATATCTGGCCCCGTAGTCACGTTAATACTGCGTAAACGCAGATGGCAAGGGCGCAAACAGTAGAATCCACTTGAGCGCGTGTTATCAATGGCGTATAGTCGCACTATGATTATTCACATCCCCCCGCATTTACACATTGGTTTTGCTGACGCAACAACTGCGCCCGCAAGCTTTTTCGTGTGCGCACGCCTCGCCCTAAGATTCCTGCCCTGCTGGGCATAACATCTATTTTTCATTGCTCGAGTTAAATACCCCCTTATTTTTATATCAGCTTAACGGTTGATAATTCTTCATGAATGGCGTTTTTATGAAAGACAAATTAATTATATTCGACACCACGTTGCGCGACGGCGAACAAAGCCCCGGCGCGTCCATGACCCGCGAGGAAAAAATCAGGATAGCCAAAGCTTTAGAGCGGCTCAAAGTGGATGTGATTGAAGCGGGATTTCCGGCTGCCAGCCCGGGTGATTTTGAATCGGTCCAGGCGGTTGCCAATATTATTAAAGGCAGCATAGTGTGTGGCTTATCCAGGGCTTTGGACAAAGACATAGATCGTGCGGGCGCAGCCTTAAAAGGGGCCCAGCGTTCGCGCATCCATACCTTTATTGCAACTTCGCCTATCCACATGCAAATGAAGTTGCAAATGTCCCCCGAGCAAGTCATCGAACATGCCGTGAAAGCCGTCAAGCGTGCGCGGCAATATACCGATGATGTGGAATTTTCGCCCGAAGATGCCGGACGTTCCGAAGAGGATTTTTTGTGCCGTATCTTAGAGGCTGTGATTGATGCCGGCGCCACTACGCTGAATATCCCCGATACCGTGGGTTACAGTATGCCGCAACAATTTGGCGCGACGATTGCCAATTTGATTAAGCGCATACCCAATTCCGACAAGGCTATTTTTTCTGTGCATTGCCACAACGACTTAGGCTTGGCGGTCGCCAATTCCTTGGCGGCGGTGTTGAATGGCGCACGTCAGGTGGAATGCACGATTAATGGTTTAGGCGAACGCGCGGGCAATGCCTCTTTAGAAGAAATCGTGATGGCGGTGCGCACGCGCCATGATGTGTTTACTTGCCAAACAGGCGTTGATACCCGCGAGATTTTGACTTGCTCAAAATTAGTGTCGTCTATTACGGGTTTTCCGGTGCAACCCAACAAGGCGATAGTCGGTGCGAACGCGTTTGCCCATGAGGCGGGTATCCATCAAGATGGCGTCTTAAAAAGCCGCGAGACTTACGAAATCATGCGTGCTGAAGATGTGGGCTGGACGGCTAACCGCATGGTGTTGGGCAAACATTCGGGCCGAAACGCATTTAAAAGCCGCATTGTGGAATTAGGCTTTGAATTTACCTCGGAAGAAGAGCTGAACGACGCGTTTTTGCGCTTTAAGCAATTGGCTGATAAAAAACACGATATTTTTGATGAAGACTTGCAAGCCCTTATTTCCGAAGCGGGTTTCGAGTCGGAGGATGAATACGTCAAACTCATCTCCTTAAAGGTCAGCTCGGAAACGGGCGAAATACCCAATGCCAGTGTCACTTTGCGCATAGACAACAAAGAAGTGATGGGCAGTTCGGAAGGTGGCGGGGTTGTTGATGCCAGCTTAAAAGCCATAGAAAAACTGGTGCAGACCAATGCCGTCTTAGAATTGTATTCCGTCAACAATATCACCAACGGCACGGATGCGCAGGGCGAAGTCACCGTGCGCCTGGAAAAGTCGGGCCGTATAGTCAATGGTTTGGGTGCCGATACCGACATCGTGATTGCGTCGGCAAAAGCCTATATCAACGCCGTCAACAAGCTGCACAGCCCCAACCATCGCCAGCATCCGCAAAAAGGCGAGGTTTAATTAGGCATTTGTAGGGGCGGATTTATTCGCCCCTACAAACTTGATTCTGGCCCTATCCTTAGCCCAAGCACACACGCTAATCAGGAGAAAAAGTGGAGAACGTGCGCCGATTGCAGTATCTGGAAGCGATGGGCATAGACGTTTGGCTGCCTACTACAGCAAACCCCATAGCATCGCCCGAGCCGATTACCGAAACGCTAATTGACACTTGGGCTAGCCTACAAGCCGAAGTTGCCCAATGCACCCGTTGCGGCTTAAGTGCCACGCGTACCCAAACTGTGTTTGGCTCAGGCCATCTACAAGCTGATTGGCTCATCATAGGCGAAGCCCCAGGCCAGCATGAAGATGAGCAAGGCCAGCCGTTTGTCGGTAATGCGGGCTTGTTGCTGACGGAAATGCTGCGAGCCATCGGCTTAAGCCGTGAACAAGTCTATATCACCAACATCTTAAAATGTAGGCCACCCAACAACCGTGACCCACACGCCAACGAGGTTGCCAGTTGCAACGGATTTTTGCTCCGCCAAATGCAGCTGGTGCAGCCTAAAATCATCCTCGCCGTCGGGCGCGTTGCCGCCCAAACCTTGCTCAGCACCGATGCGCCCCTAAGTAAATTGCGGGGCAAAGTCCATGCTTTTAATCACACGCCTGTTGTTGTAGTCTATCACCCCGCGTACTTGCTCCGATCTTTGCCCGAAAAGCGCAAAGCGTGGCAAGACTTGGTGTTCGCACTAAAAACAATAAAAACAACAGGGGAAAATGAATGAGAGGGTTAGTGGACAAAATTAAAAATTGGGTGGTTTATGATGCCGACAAAGAGTTTTATGCCAAAGTGTTTCCTGATTCCGTGACCAAAATAGACCTGATGCGGATGCGCACCATGACCCATGCCGATTTGCCCAAGGTGTTGGAAATTGAACGCAAGAATTACCAATTTCCGTGGGAAGAAGATATTTTTACCGATTGCTTTAAGGCGGGTTACAGTTGTTGGGTGTGTGACTGGCAAGACCAAGTGTTGGGTTACAGCCTATTGTCCATCGCCGTCGGCGAAGCACATATCCTTAATATTTCCGTAGACCCCGCCGAACAAAAACAAGGCATAGGCCGCAAAATGTTGGAACATTTAATTTCAGTTGCCAAGGGCAGGGCAGAAACCGTGTTTTTAGAAGTCCGCCCCAGCAACACCGCCGCGATAGCCCTTTATGAAGACGTAGGTTTTAACGAAATAGGCATCAGAAAAGGCTATTACCCCGCCTTAAACGGTAGGGAAGACGCAATTATGCTGGCTTTGCAGTTGTTTAAATAAGTATATAGCCAGTAAGGCTTGCATCCTGCACTCCCACCTCAGACCGAGTACCGTGCAGACCCCCTCTCCCTCAGGGAGAGGGCTGGGGAGAGGGGATAGGAAACAGTAATTTTCTGGCTATTGTAGCTACCTATTATAGAGTCCGAAGCTGATAAACCTACATTAAACACTCTCCTCAGGCAGAGGGTAGGGCGAGGGGATTATAGTTGCGCCTTACGCAGTGCGTACCACAACGATAATAGGAACTTGTCTAAACGCGATACCATTTGTCCCTAGCCAGCAAAATCTGACGGCGTATAATCTAAAATGACCCTAAAAAATTCACCCTACACCCGATAATTACTTCTGCAACTCACTGTTTGCCAATAATGACCCATGAACCAGCGCTTAAAGACCTTAAAAGCCTGTTACTCATCCCTACTCATTGGGGTTTTGGGGGTAGTCTTGTGCCTTACCTCGGCTGGCAGCTATCTTGAAGAAGAATGGGGCTTGGCTTGGTTATTTAAGCTGCGTGGCACAACTGTTGCGCCTCATGAAGTTGTCATCGTCAATATTGACAAAAATTCTGCCGAAAGCCTACAACTGCCAGAAAATCCCGAAAAATGGTCGCGCGCTTACTATGCCCAACTGATCGACAAAATAAACAAAAATAACGCCGCAATTATCGCCTTCAACATATTTTTTGGCGAGGCGCACGACCCAGACAACGATGGGCGTATGGCAAACATGATGGTGGCGGGCAAAAACGTAGTGCTTAGCAACTACCTAAAGCAATATATTCCCCCCAATTCCGAA
>JABFST010000045.1 GCA_013140465.1 Methylococcaceae bacterium | reverse complement strand
CATTATTTACGGAACTGGCCCAGTGAAACCCCTGCTATGCACTGTTTTTATTAACCCGCAAACTGCGTTGGCCTTGAGTTTAACGCAGTGGGATATAGTCATACGCCAAGCCCGCCGCGCCCATGTCTTGGCACGTTTGCGGCAGTTATTGCAATCGGCTGGCTTATTGGCGCAAATACCCCCCCAACCCTTACTGCACTTAGAGTCTGCGCATATTTACTACGAACGTTTTCAGGGATCTTTGCAACGGGAAATTCGCCATGTACAAGAAGCCCTAAAACCCCTTGAGATACCCGTCATATTGCTGAAAGGCTCGGCCTATAGTGTAGCCGGCAACAATGCCGCACTAGGCCGCACATTTTCGGACATCGATATTTTGGTCACTGAAACGGCCTTACCTGATGTAGAAATGGCCTTGATTAATGCGGGCTGGATCACCAGCACCTTAGATCCCTATGACCAAAAATATTATCGGCAATGGATGCACGAAATTCCGCCGATGCGGCATTTGAGCAGACAAACGTCCATAGACGTACACCACAACATCCTGCCCAAAACGGTGCGTTCTTGTCCCGATGCCCAACAGCTATGGGCTAACCGCGTACCCGTTCCTGAACAAAACCTGTGGCTGCTATCCCCCGAAGACCGCGTGTTGCACAGTGCCGCACATTTGTTCCATGAAGGCGAATGGGCTATGGGGTTCCGGGATTTATCCGACCTCGATTTACTGCTGAAAGAATTCTCGGCAACAGAGGGTTTTTGGGCAAATTTACTGCAACGCGCCGAAACCCTTAAACTGCAAATTCCTTTGTTTTATGCGCTAAGGTATACTCATCAAATTTTACAAACGCCGATACCCGAAGCTATCATCAAATCATCAGGCCAGCATTTGTCAAATAAAATTCACACCTTGTTAATGGATGCGCTGTTCCTAAGGGTGCTGATACCAGCCCATGACAGTTGCAATGACCGGTGGACGGGCGTGGCACGCTGGTTGTTGTTCGTCCGCTCACATTGGCTAAGAATGCCGCTGTATTTGGTGATACCGCATTTACTCAGAAAAAGCCTGTTGCGGCTGACAGGCAAGGCCGTGCATTAAACTAGGCATTCGCCGCCCCTTAATCAACCCATTGGGTTTAACTGAACTATAGGAGGGTGCTTTCTATGGCTCTATTACGGATTACAACGATAAGCACTGTCACCTACAACCTATGAAAATCCTACATATACTCGACCATTCCATACCGTTGCACAGCGGTTATACCTTCCGTACCAAAGCCATTTTAGAACAACAGCAACAACTGGGCTGGGAGACCTTTCAAGTCACCTCCCCCAAACACACGCTGCCCTCAGATGCCGTAGAAACCGTAGACCAACTTACGTTTTACCGCTCCCAACAACCCCAAGGCTTGCTGTCCAAATTGCCCATCCTTAACCAATGGGCCATAGTCTGTGCGTTGGCAAAGCGCTTGGACGAAATCATACCCGAGATAAAACCCGATATTTTGCACGCCCACTCCCCCGCCTTAAACGGCATGGCGGCCTTAAAAGCCGCCAAAAAATATAATATCCCCTTGGTTTATGAATGCCGTGCATTTTGGGAAGATGCCGCTGTCGATCATGGCACGGCAACCGAAGGTGGGGTACGCTATAAGCTCACCCACGCCCTAGAAACCTATGTGTTCAAAAAAGCTAATGCCATCACCACGATTTGCGAGGGCTTGCGTGCAGACATTGCCGGGCGTGGCATAGCCCCCGAAAAAATCACCGTCATCCCCAATGCCGTCGATATTGGGCATTTTGCTTATGGGCAAAGCCCCAACCAAGGCTTACGCACTTTATTGAACCTACAAAACAAAGTAGTGCTAGGGTTTATCGGTTCATTTTATGCTTACGAAGGCTTGCCTTTGTTGTTGGATGCCTTGCCCGCCATCGTGGAACAACAGCCCGACACGCGCTTATTGCTGGTCGGCGGCGGCCCACAAGAAGCCCTTATCAAACAAAAAACAAAAGACTTAGGGCTAGAATCGGTGGTGATTTTTACAGGGCGCATACCGCATGAACAAGTCCAAGACTACTACAACCAAGTCGATATTTTCGTTTATCCTCGGCTGTCGATGCGCCTGACCGACTTAGTGACTCCGTTAAAACCCTTGGAGGCGATGGCGCAAGGCCGCTTGGTCGTGGCATCTGATGTCGGCGGCCATAAAGAATTGATTACCCACCAGCAGAACGGCTATTTGTTTAAGGCTAATGATGCCCAAGATTTGGCACGCACAGTACTGACGTTATTAAACCAGCGGCAGCAGTGGGAACAGCTACGCTTGGCAGGCCGCCGCTTTGTAGAACAAACCCGAAATTGGCCTACTAGCGTTGGTTTTTATAAAAACACTTATCTTCAATTAACCACAAAACCATAGGAAATAACATGAAAGTAACAGTATTCGGTTCAGGCTATGTCGGCTTAGTGACGGGTGTATGCTTGGCCGAGGTCGGCAATGATGTGGTTTGTATCGATGTCGATCAAAATAAAATTGATAACCTCAAAAAAGGCATCATCCCGATTTATGAACCTGGCTTAGATGATCTGGTGAAAAACAACCAACAAGCCGGACGCATCAAATTTACCACCGACATCCAAGAAGCCGTCAGCCACGGTATTTTCCAGTTTATCGCCGTCGGCACGCCGCCTGATGAAGACGGCGCGGCGGACTTGCAATATGTTTTGGCGGTCGCCAAATCCATTGCCGAAAACATGGACGAATACCGCATAGTCATCGACAAATCCACCGTACCTGTAGGGACAGCCGACAAAGTCAAGGCCGTCATCCAAAAAGTACAAGCCGAACGCGGTGTCAGCATTGATTTCGACGTAGTGTCCAACCCCGAGTTCTTAAAAGAAGGCGCGGCGATAGATGATTTCATGAAACCTGACCGCATCATCGTCGGCACTGACAACCCCAGGACAGCCGAATTGTTAAAAGCCTTGTATGCGCCTTTTAACCGCAGCCATGAACGTATTATCACGATGGACGTGCGTTCAGCCGAACTGACCAAATACGCAGCCAACGCCATGTTGGCCACCAAAATCAGCTTTATGAACGAGCTGGCTAATCTGGCGGAATTATTGGGCGCGGATATTGAGCAAGTCAGAAACGGCATCGGTTCCGATACCCGCATAGGCTATTCGTTTATCTACCCCGGCTGTGGCTACGGCGGCTCCTGTTTCCCCAAAGATGTTAAAGCCCTAGAACGCACCGCCCAACAAATGGGCTACAAGGCCGAATTGCTCAATGCCGTGGAAAATGTCAATGACCGCCAAAAACAAGTGTTGGTCAACAAAGTCTTGCAACACTATGACGGCAACATCCAAGGCAAAACCTTCGCCTTGTGGGGTTTGGCGTTTAAGCCGAAAACCGACGATATGCGCGAAGCCCCTAGCCGCGTGATTCTCGAAGCACTGATCGACGCTGGTGCTTCCATCCGCGCTTTCGACCCAGAAGCCATGCACGAAGCCAAACGCATTTATGGCGATAAAGCTGGCTTAACCTTAGTCGAATCCGCCGACGAAGCCCTGCACGGCGCAGATGCCCTGGTTGTGGTCACCGAGTGGAAAAATTTCTGGAGCCCCGATTTTGATGCGCTTAAAAACGCCTTAAATGATGCCGTCATTTTTGACGGCAGAAACCTCTACCCACCTGCGTTGCTTAAAAAACAAGGCATTGCTTACTACGGTATAGGGCGGTCCAATTAATGGCTCAGGAGAAACAACCTCAACTGTTGGTTTTTTCATCCCTGTTTCCCAGCAACAAACGCCCCAATGCCGGGGTGTTTGTTCGGGAACGCATGTTCCGTGTCGCCCAACACACCCCGCTGATTGTGGTTTCACCCGTGCCGTGGTTTCCGTTGCAGGGCCTCATCCGGCTGTGGCGGCCCAACTACCGACCGCAGCCACAACGCCATGAAGTGCAATCCGGCGTAGACGTTTACTTTCCGCGATTTTTGTCCATACCCGGTTTGTTCCGCTCTTACGATGGCCTGATGATGGCTTTGGGCAGCTTGCCGACTCTGTTTAAACTGCGTAAACAGTTTAATCTTATTGATGCCCATTTCGCCTACCCCGACGGTTATGCCGCGACCTTATTGGGGCAATGGTTACATAAACCCGTCACCATTACCTTGCGCGGTACCGAAGTGCCGTTGTCGAAAATACCTGCGCGTAAGGCCTTGCTGCTGACCGCCTTAGCCAAGGCCACGCGGGTTTTTGCCGTTGCTAATGCCTTAAAACAGCACGTTATGTCCATTGGCGCTGATGGCGACAACATCCGCGTGGTCGGCAACGGCATTGATGTGGATAAATTCCAAGCACTGCCACAACATCAAGCTAGGGCTGCGCTCAACCTTCCCGAACACGCTAAAGTGCTGGTTTCGGTCGGTGGCTTGGTAGACCGCAAAGGCTTCCATCGGGTTATCGACATTTTGCCCGAGCTGGTTAAACGCCATCCAGACTTGATCTATTTGGTGGTCGGTGGCGATAGCCCCGAAGGCAATATCCGCGCACGTTTAGAAGCCCAAGTGCAAAACCTAAACCTATCGGCGCATGTGCGGTTTTTAGGGGCGTATCCGTCCGAGCAACTCAAACTGCCATTATCGGCGGCGGATGTGTTTGTGTTGGCGACAGCTAACGAGGGCTGGGCTAATGTGTTTTTAGAAGCAATGGCCTGTGGCTTGCCCGTCATCACCACCGATGTCGGCGGCAATGCCGAAGTGGTCAATCACCCCAGCCTAGGGACTATCGTCCCGTTTGGCGATAGTGCTGCGTTACAGCAGGCCGTAGCGGATAGTTTGGCGACATCTTGGGACAGCGGTTTGATTCGGCAATACGCCCATGACAACGCGTGGGATACCCGGGTTAGCATCTTGATGGACGAGTTCCGGCGCATCATCGCCCAACCACAACCCTAATGGCCCTCACTATCGTTTGGGTTGACGGCGGTGCGGATGGCGTAACGGAAACCTTCAAAATCAGCACCCCTATCGCCCACTTGTTACTGGCTTGCCAACAAGGGGTAATAGTCGCCGCCGATTGGCTGTTAGCGGCAAACTGTGCTTATCCAGACCATGAATTGCAGGGGTATTTTACCCAAGCTAACCCGCAAGCCGAGATAACCGTAAAGCTGTTAAAACAAGGCAGTGCCTACCGCCACAAAGTGTGGGCGGAAATGGGCAAAATCCCGTACGGTAGCACCCTCAGTTATGCCGCCTTGGCCAAAAATATCGGCTCATCGGCGCGGGCGGTCGGCAATGCCTGCCGCGACAACCCCTACCCGCTGATTATCCCGTGCCACCGGGTCGTCTCTGCTAACGGTTTAGGTGGTTATTGTGGCGCGACCCAAGGCGATTATATCGCCCTAAAAACCCACTTGCTGGCAATCGAGGCACAACATAAACCATGACCGCCAGTGCCTTAATCGAGCAATTTTTAGATGCCGTCTGGGTGGAACAAGGTTTAAGTGAAAATACCTTGTCCGCCTATAGCAGCGACTTACGGATTTTTGCCGCATGGTTAAAAGACAAGCCACTGTTGGACGTGGATGGCGGCGATTTGTCCCTTTTTTTAGCCAGCCGCTATAAGGCGGGCATCAGCAACCGTTCGTCAGCACGCATCTTATCGAGTTTGCGGCGCTTTTATGGCTATTATTTGCGCGAAAACCGCATCAAAACCGATCCTACCTTGCTGCTATCCGCACCTCACATAGGCCGTCCCTTGCCGATGTCCTTGTCTGAACACGATGTCGAGCTGTTGCTGAATGCGCCGGAAGTCACTAACCCGCTAGGTTTTCGTGATAAAACCATGCTGGAAATGCTCTATGCAACAGGGCTTAGGGTCTCGGAACTGGTGGGCTTAAAATTTGCCGAAATCAGCTTTAGGCAAGGTGTGGTCAGGATAGTCGGCAAAGGCAATAAAGAACGCTTAGTACCCGTAGGTGAAGAGGCCATGAACTGGCTGGAAGCCTATATGGGGCAAACCCGCAAAACCTTGTTGGGCGAGCGCCAATGCGATTATTTGTTCGTGACTAAACGCGGCGACGGCATGACCCGCCAAGCGTTTTGGCATATCATCAAACGCCACGCCCTGACGGCGGGCATTAGCAAAGAATTGTCACCGCACACTTTGCGCCACGCTTTTGCCACCCACCTACTCAACCACGGTGCGGATTTACGCGTAGTGCAGTTGTTATTAGGGCATTCCGATTTATCCACCACCCAAATTTATACCCATATTGCGCGTGAACGTTTAAAAGATTTACATGCAAAATTTCATCCCAGAGGATAAGCAAACTATGGCACAAAACATCCACCCCACCGCCTATATCGCCGAAGATGTCGAATTGGGCGACCATGTCACCGTCGGCCCGTTTGCCGTGCTTGAAGCGGGCGCACGCATAGGCGAAAACTGCCAAATCGGCGCCCATGCCGTCGTCCACAGCCGGGTCGTGATGGGCAGCGGCAATATTTTACATCCGCACGCGGTACTGGGCGGTTTGCCGCAAGACACTGGCTTTAAGCCCGAAACCGTATCCTGGCTGACCATAGGCGACAACAATGTCTTTAGGGAAGGATTTACCGCCCACCGCGCCTCAAAAGAACACCAAGAAACCCGCATCGGCAACCAGTGTTATTTTATGAACAACAGCCATGTGGCGCACGATTGCCAAATTGGCAATAACACTATTTTTGCCAATAATGTCGCGATAGGCGGGCATGTTGAAGTGGGCAATAATGTGTTTATGGGCGGGGCGGTGGTGGTGCACCAATTTTGCCGGATAGGGGCTTACGCTATCGTACAAGGCACGACGGGGCTGAATATGGACGTGATCCCGTTTATGTTGGTGGGCGGACGGCCCGCCAGACATTACAAATTAAACACTGTCGGCTTAAGGCGTGCGGGCATCACAGGTGAACGCTACAAAATACTGGAACGGGCTTTTCGTTTGCTGAAAAATAAAGAAAGTTTGGATGACTTGGCAGAAACAGAAGAACTGAACTACCTAAAAGCGTGGTTGGCAGTCAAATCCAAACGTGGTTTACATGGTTTTATTGAGTTGTAGCCTTAAACCCTCTAAGCAGAAAGAAGCTATGCGCGTTCTTAGCCGGCCAAGCAAACCCCAGCATCTTTATTTACCACACGTTGGCTGACAACGCCAAACTGTTGACCAGCACGGGTATATCTTCGGCAGGGACGGCAGGGCTAAAAAAGAAGCCTTGCAGCGTACTACAGCCCAAGCCTTGTAAAGCCAGTGCCTGGTCTTTGGTTTCTACGCCTTCAGCCACCAAGGCGTAATCCAAGGCATTCGCCAAGCCTATGATCGTACCCAGCAACAACGAGGTGTGGGCGTTGTAGAGCATGTCATCAATAAAAATCTTATCAATTTTTAAACAATCCAGCGGCAGTTGTTTTAACGATGCCAAACAGGAAAACCCTGTGCCAAAATCATCGATGGCAATCTTTATACCTAAGGCCCTGAGTTGCTGAAAAATATCAATCGAGCCTTTGGTTTGCATGGCACTTTCGGTCACTTCCAATTCCAAATATTTGGCGGGTACACCTGTTTTTTCCAACGCGCTTTGGACGGTTTCCAGCAAATTATCAACCTGAAAATGCGCAGGAGCCAGGTTTACCGCGACTTGTATATAAGGCAAGCCCGCATCATGCCAAGCGGCGATTTGTTCGCAAGCCTCATGAATCGCCCAATCGCCCAGCTCTATCAACAAGCCCAACTGTTCTAACAAGGAAATAAAATGGGCGGGCGTCACCACGCCCAGTTCAGGATGCCGCCAACGCACCAAGGCTTCCATACCGACGATTTGCCCGGTATCCATAGACAACTGCGGCTGGTAGTAGAGGACAAATTGTTTTTCGGTCATGGCTGTACGCAACATCTGCTCTTTTTCACGGCGTTTTTTGGCCTGATGGGCCATGTCGTGGGAATGGAACACATAGCCGTGCTTGCCCGCTTTTTTGGCGGAATACATCGCCGTGCTGGCAGCCTTAATCAGCTCGCTTTCATTGTCGCCGTCACGCGGAAACACGGCAATGCCTATACTGACCTTAGGCATCATCTGATGGTGGTCTGACAACAACAAAGGCTGGCTGACCTTGAGCAGACAGCGGTTGGTGACTTCAGTCACTGCGCCGTCATCGTTGATATTGGCGAGAATAATACAAAATTCGTCGCCGCCTAAACGCGCGATAAAATCCACTTCGCGGACGGTAAATTTTAGGCGGTGGGCAATTGCATTCAGAAATTGGTCGCCAATATGATGCCCGAAATGGTCGTTGACATCTTTAAAATCATCCAAGTCCAGAAACAAATAGGCAAACTGTTGGTTGCGGCGGGCGGAGTTTTTAATGTAGTTTTCAATCCGCTCGTGGTAATAAGCGCGGCTGGCGAGTCCGGTCAGATTGTCGTAATAGGCCAGTTGGCGGATATGTTTCTCGGTTTCTTTTTGGCGGCTAATGTCTTGCACCGTGCCTGTCACTATCAGCTCGCCTTCATCGGTGATCGCCTCCAATTCTTGATGCACAAAAATAGGCTCTGCACGCGCGACTTGCAAACGATACTCGATGCCTTCAATGTCGGGACAATCAAGGGCCAGGCTAATGG
>JABFST010000475.1 GCA_013140465.1 Methylococcaceae bacterium | reverse complement strand
GTGCAGCATTCTGGTCGCCTTGTTGGGCAACGATGTCGCCGATTTTCTCGTAGCTGACCGACAAGTTGCGTTGCCAATCGGTATTATCTGGGTCTTGAGGAATTAGTTTTTCAAAAATTGCTAAACACGCTTGGTAACTGGTTAACGCCCCGGCCAGATCACCCATAGCCAGCCGCTGATCGCCATGTCGTTGAAGATTTGCCCCCCGCTCCCGCTCCGATTCCGCCGTCATGCCGCGCAAGCCATCAATCTGTTTCAACAAGTCCGCATTTTGTTCAAAAGTTTCTTGCAAGATTTGTAAAGTACCGGGTACGGTGCTAAGCCGATCCGGCAAGTCATCAGTTAAACGGCTAACCACTTGCAAGGCCAAGCCCGCTGCCGTTTCGGCTTTTTTGCGTTGCTCATAATTGACCGCACTAAAGCCCGCCGCGCCCAACACAAATACCGCCGTCACCCCACCTATCGTCCAGCGCAAGGCCCAACGCCGCCGCCGTATTTTGCGGAGTGATAGATCAATAAAATCTTGCGCGGTAGGCGGCAATTTTAACCACGGTTGTTTTAACAATTGCGTGGCATCTTGTTCTTGTTTACCTGCGTTTAGCAGATAACCCTCGTTACGGCTAGCCGCTTGCCAGTTGGCTGCCAGTTCTTCCATACGCGAGCGGATGGCGAGGATATCCTGGTCTTCGGCCAGCCACGCCAACAATTGTGGCCAAGTGCGTAGCAAGGCTTCATGCACCGGTTCGACGGTGGCTGTGTGGGTATCGCCGCTGTCGCTGCTGCTCAGTAAACGGGCGTTGATGAAGGCTTGCACCACTTGCCATTGCAGCGGGTCGGCTTGGAAATCGCTGAGCGGCGCACGGCGGCGTAAGGCTTTGCCATTGTCCAAATCCACCAATTGCCGGAACACATCACGCACGGCATCGAGATTGCCATCGCCCAACTGGCTAACAGCGGTTTCGGCAGCTAGGGTGATCGCGCCGTCCAAGCCACCTAGCCTGATGTGGTAATCGTCAAAACTTAAGGTATTGTCGCCACGTTGGCGGGCGAGTTGGTACAAGGCATCTAAAGTAAATTCCAGTAACGGTAAGGCGTTGGGGTTGTTGGCGGTGTCTTTCAAGAGCTGCGCATCCAAACGGCGGCCTGCACGCAGTTCAAACGCCATGCCCGCCGCGCGGGCGGGGTAGCGGATGATTTCGGCCAGTTCGGTTTCATCTGGCATGGCCAAATCGTATTGGCCCGCACCTGCTTTTAGCGTGTTTAACACCGGATGCCCAGCCGCTTGTGGGTAATATTCGCTACGCAGTCCTGCCAATATCCACACCAAGCCTGTTTCGGCCAGTGCTTGCACGGCAGTTAAAAACCTATCGCGCAGGGCGTTTTGTTGACGTAGCTGTTCGGCTTTTTCGGCATCGGTCAGCACGGTGCGCGTGTCGGTAGGCGCACGGAAGATTTCTTCCAGCGGATCAATCAGCAGCACTAGCCGTGCGTTAGGGGTAAAGTTCCAAGCGCGTTCTAGCCGTAAACGATCAGCCGCAGCGGCCAAGGCATGCGCCAAGGCGCCCGCCAAACCTTCGGGGTGTTGGGCAAGTTGGGCGCTAAGGCTGGCGACATCTGCAAAACCAGCCCCTGCCAATTCAGGCAAGGCGGTTTCGGCCAATAAGGCGGCGGCTAGCCCACGCAGCCAATCGCCATCGGGCGCATCGTCAGGGCGTAAGATGGCATAACGCCATAAATCCACTTTATCCACCCGGCGTTCTGCCACCAACGCATGGAGCAAACCCGCGCGTAGCAACGACGATTTGCCCGCACCACTAGCCCCCAATACCAGCACAAACGGTTTGCCCACCGCCGCTTGGCTGTTGAGTTGCGCCAGCACGGCATGGACGGCGGCACTGCGGCCAAAAAATACGGCGGCGTGGTTCAGGTCAAAATACGCCAAGCCGCGATACGGCGATTCGTCGCGTGTCCATGCGGGCAGTTCGTCGGTGTCTTTTTGGTATTGCGGACAACGGGCTAGTAGCAGGTCGTGTAAATGCGCAGTGAGTTGGCGTTCAAAATCATCAGCATCGGTAAAGCTGTTGAACCCGGCTTTAAAATGGTCTTGCGGGCTGCCCAGCCAGTGGTCGAGAAACTTATCAAGCGCGGCTTTTTGCGCTTCTTTGTCGGCTTTATTGGGATCGTTCAGCGACACTAAGACATCGGCAGTTTTGCGGTATACCCACAAATCTGGGGTTTTGTGTTGGCGATAGCTATCAACTGCATCTTCAAATTCAAACTCGGTACCGGAGTTATAGTGTGTGCCATCAGGCCGTTGGAATTTATCCGGCGGCAAGCGCGTCCCCAACCGCGACCATAAAATGCACACCACCAAATCGGTGGCTGACGGCAGTTTTTTAATCTGCTCCTGAAAATGTTGTTGGCTGCTTTGCGGCTGGTGTTCCCAAAAGATCGGTTCTAGCCGGATGTAGCGGTCAAACTCGGTTTGTAGTTTGCGGATGACTTGTTCGGCGCGGCGGCGTTCGTCATCAACATCGCCTGGGGAGGATACGAAAAGGGAGAAAGTTTGCATACATACCTTGCATTTTTAACCCTGCTTGGAACAGGGCACGAAATCGTTATGGGCGACAATACCCAAACTGTAAACATTCACTCCCCCTCCTTAAAAAGAAGGGGTTAGGGGAATACGCGCCAACTTTTTTTCTCGTTCCCAAACTCTGTTTAGGAATACCTACCTTCAAGCTCTGCTTGACGAGATGACTTCAAGGCAGGGCGTTAAGCAATATTAATATCTAGTCATTCTCAAGGCATCGTTCATGCGGATTTGCCAACCCTGCCCAGCCACTTAGACATCATCGGAAAAAATAGCCACCACTAAATTCTGCACACAACGACTATCCATCTAAATCCTGCCCTTTGTAAACGCTATCTTCGTTTGTAACTTCTCAAGATTTATAGGCAATAGCGGCAGACCTGCGGGGTTTTATAAACCTCGCAGGTCTTTATCCTGCCGTTAATAAGAAGTTACCGTCCCGTCAGCCAACTCCGCTTAGGAACTCAGCTTTTTATACTTTAAGCGGTGGGGGTTATCGGCATCGCTGCCTAAACGGCGATGGCGGTCGGCTTCGTAGTCTTGGTAATTGCCTTCAAACCATACCACTTGGCTATCTCCTTCAAACGCTAAAATATGCGTGGCGATACGGTCCAAGAACCATCGGTCATGCGAGATGACCACGGCACAGCCCGGAAATGCCAATACCGCGTCTTCTAGGGCGCGTAGGGTTTCCACATCCAAATCGTT
Organism: Methylococcaceae bacterium; assembly: GCA_013140465.1. Lineage (GTDB taxonomy): Bacteria > Pseudomonadota > Gammaproteobacteria > Methylococcales > Methylomonadaceae > Methylobacter_C. The sequence continues at coordinate 5,382 of JABFST010000475.1, read as the reverse complement.
GGTGGGTTCGTCCAATAGCAGCACGTTGCCGCCCGTTTTTAGCAATTTTGCCAAATGGACGCGGTTACGCTCACCGCCGGACAGGTCGCCAATGTGCTTGCCCTGATCCGCGCCCTTAAAGTTAAAGCGTCCGACATAAGCCCGCGACGGGGTTTCGTATTTGCCTACGGTAATCACGTCTAGGCCGTCGGAAATTTCTTCAAACACGGTCTTTTTAGCATCCAAGTCATCGCGCAGCTGATCCACATAAGCAAGCTGTACGGTTTGGCCTAAGGTTAGCGTGCCAGCATCGGGCTGTTCAAACCCTGCCATCATGCGGAACAAGGTGGTTTTACCCGCGCCGTTAGGGCCGATAATGCCGACTATGCCGCCCGGCGGCAGTTTAAAGCTTAAGTCATTGACCAGCAGCTTGTCGCCAAAGGCTTTGCTGATATTCTCGGCCTCAATGACCACATCACCCAAACGCGGCCCAGGCGGAATATAAATTTCTTGGGTTTCGTTACGTTTTTGCACATCGGATGATGACAATTCTTCAAAACGCGCCAAGCGTGCTTTGCTTTTGGCATGTCGGCCTTTGGGGTTGGAGCGCACCCATTCCAATTCTTGCTTCATGGCTTTTTGGCGGGAAGATTCTTGCTTTTCTTCCTGCAACAAGCGGTTGCTTTTTTGTTCTAGCCAGCTGGAATAATTGCCTTCCCACGGTATGCCGTGCCCACGGTCGAGTTCCAAAATCCAGCCCGCGACGTTGTCCAAGAAATAGCGGTCATGGGTGACAGCGACCACAGTCCCGGGATAATCGTGCAAAAAGCGTTCTAACCAAGCAACCGATTCGGCATCCAAATGGTTGGTGGGTTCGTCCAACAACAACATGTCGGGGTTGGACAGCAACAATCGGCACAAGGCCACGCGGCGTTTTTCACCACCCGACAATTTGGTGACATCAGCATCCCAATCCGGCAAGCGCAGGGCATCGGCAGCCACTTCTAAACGGCGTTCCAAATTATGCCCGTCACAGGCATTGATGATGTCTTCCAGGCGTGCCTGTTCGGCAGCCAGTTTGTCAAAATCGGCATCGGGATCGGCATACGCCGCGTACACGGCATCCAAGTCCGCCAACGCGGTTTTGACCGCGACGACCGCCTCTTCAACATTGCCGCGCACGGTTTTGGTCGGGTCTAGGTTAGGCTCTTGCGGCAAATAGCCGATGTTGATGCCTTTTTGTGGGATTGCTTCGCCTTCGATGTCCTTGTCTATGCCCGCCATAATTCTGAGCAGGGTAGATTTGCCTGAGCCGTTCAAGCCCAATACGCCAATTTTTGCGCCAGGAAAAAACGACAAGGAAATGTCTTTGAGGATGTATTTTTTGGGCGGGACAAGCTTGCCAACCCGGTTCATTGAATAAATGTATTGCGCCATAATCTTAAGTTTAGCTGTTGAGTGTGGGTAGAGAGTATCAGAAGTAGGCGTGTTAGGCGACACGACAGCGGCTATTATTCCATGTTATGGGTCAATATTTAAGTCGGCACAACCACAGCACCCGCGTTCGGAGCCGCCGTAATGGCATAAATGTAGGAAAGCACTGCCCACCCCGCAAAGTGTGAGAGATTGCATTGTTTATTGGCGGTGTTGTTGCTACCATCATAGAAATACTTTCCTTCACCAGGAGTTATTCCATTATGCCCACACAAGATAACCGCTATGCGTCCGTCACCACTCCCCTAGGCAAAGATATACTGCTGTTTCAGCGCATGACGGGGCATGAAGAAATAAGTCGGCTTTTTGAGTACGAAGTGGATTTGCTGTTAGAAAGCACCACCTTAAGCTCGTTGGTCACGGCTGGCTTTCCTATCGACAAGTTGTTAGGGGCGAGCATGACTGTTAGCTTGTCTCCGCCCTCAGGCCAACCACGGCATTTTCATGGTCATGTGGCGCAGTTTAGGCATTATGGCACGCGCTCGGAAGGCTTTTTGTACCGAGCCGTTTTACGCCCGTGGTTGTGGTTTTTAACCCGCACCAGCAATTGCCGCATTTATCAGGAACAAAGCGTCCCCGAAATCATCAGTGACATCTTTAAAAAAAATGGCTTTAGTGATTTTAGGATAAATGTAGAAAAAACCTATCCACCACGCAGCTATTGCGTGCAATATCGGGAAAGTGACTTTAACTTTGTCAGCCGTTTGATGGAATATGAAGGGCTGTTTTATTACTTTGAACACACCGCCAGCAAACACACGTTAATCATTTCTGATAGTAACTCCCGCTTCCAAACCATCAGCGGCTACGACACTATCCCCTATTACCCGCCCGAAAACAGCGGGCAACGCGAAGAAGAACATATTTACGACTGGCAAGTGGCGCATAAAATCCAATCCGGCAGTTATGAATTAAAAGACTACGCCTACAAAATGCCCGCGAGTAACCCTAGCCCCAAAAAAGCTGTCGAAAAAACCCATGCCCATGCGACAGGCAAGCTTTTTGATTATCCTGGCAACTATTGTGATGATGCTGGCGGCGGCTTAAACGAAGCTCAAGGAAACAGCTATTGCGATACTCGCATCAACGAATTGCACACCGATTATGAAGTGATCGAAGGGGCGGCTAACACCTCAGGACTTAGCACGGGTATGCTGTTCACACTCAGCGACCACTTTATAACCCCTGAAAATGCACAACATGTGGTTGTGTATGCCAGCTTTTACATCACCAGCCCCGATTACACCAGCGGCTCCACCGAAGAAGCCCATTTTGAATGCCATTTTAAGGCCATACGCCACACCCAACCGTTTAAGCCGCAACGCCTCACCCCCACCCCTATCGTGCAAGGCCCACAAACCGCAGTCGTGGTCGGTAAACAAGGTGAAGAAATTTGGACCGATGATCTGGGGCGCGTAAAAGTCCAATTTTTCTGGGATAGGGAAGGCAAAAAAGATGAGGTCAGTTCGTGCTGGGTACGCGTTGCCTATCCGGTGGCGGGCAAAAAATGGGGCTGGGTGTCGTTGCCCCGCATCGGCCAAGAAGTCGTGGTCAGTTTTCTGGAAGGCAATCCCGACCGACCGCTGATTACTGGCAGCGTATACAATTCTAATATAACCACGCCCTATACCCTGCCCGAAAACCAAACCCAAAGTGGCATTAAAACCCACAGTTCCAAAGAAGGCAGTGACGAAAACTTTAATGAGCTACGTTTTGAAGACAAAAAAGGTTCTGAAGAAATCTACGTCCATGCCGAAAAAGACTTTAACTGCGTGATTGAAAACAATGAGACCCGAAAAATTGGCCTAGACAAAAAAGACAAAGGCGACCAAACCATAGAAATCTACAATAACCGCACCGTCACCTTAAAAGAAGGTGACGACACGCTTAAGGTTGAAAAGGGCAGCCGCACCACAACTATCCACAAAGATGAAACCCTGACGGTTAAGACTGGCGACCGCAAAATTACTATAGACAGGGGCAATGACAGCACAACCATCAGGGGCAAAAGCACCATTGAAGCCAAGCAGTCCATAGAACTCATCGTCGGCAGCAGCAGCATAAAAATAGAACAAACGAGCATCACTATCAAAAGCCCCATGATTAGTATAGAAGCCAGCGCCAAACTAGATGCCAAAGGCTCAATGACTACCGTCAGTGCCGACGGCCCCTTAACCCTAAAAGGCTTAGTCGTTGCCATCAACTAGGAGCGTTGCCATGACCGAACCCACTTTTATAAAAATTAAGCAAACCCAAGCACTCGCCATCTGCAACGATTTTGACTTAAGCGCACCCGCGCTAGCCCTGCTGCCCGAGTTTCCCGGCACCGCCGATTTTTTGCAGCAACTGATCGCCCAACAGCACTATCCCGATGCAGTGCGCTTATTGGCCCATGCTTTGCCCAAACGCGAAGCCACTTGGTGGGCGTGCTTAAGTGCCCGCCACGGCATTACCGAAACCACACCCGCCAACCAAATCAAAGCCATAGAACTCGCCGAAGCCTGGGTCTACAAACCCACCGATGACAACCGCCGCCCGACCTTAGCCGCCGCCGAAGCCACCGCCTACAACAATGCCGCCAGCTGGGCCGCGATTGCCGCATTTTGGAGTGGTACTGACATTTCGCCTACACCCTTGGCAGTCATCCCACCCAGCGAAAAACTCTACGCCAAGGCCGTAACAGGGGCGATCATGCTTGCCGCGACCCTAGGCGAAGCCGAACACATTAAAGACAAATACCAACTGTTCCTAAAACAAGGCCTCCATATCGCCAATGGCGGTGATGGTCGCGCCATCCAATAAACCAGAGCTACAAGGGGAATCATCATGGGACAACCTGCCGCAAGAATCGGTGATTTGCACGTCTGCCCAATGAGTACCGGGCCGGTACCGCATGTCGGCGGCCCTATATTACCGCCCTGCGCGGTGACAGTAATCATCGGCAAAATACCCGCCGCCCGTATCGGCGACATGTTAACCTGCGTCGGCCCGCCGGATGTCATCATCAAAGGTTCAGCCACCGTCACAATATGCGGCATTCCCGCCGCCAGAATAGGCGACCAAACCGCGCACGGTGGGGTGATTACCGTGGGCTTGCCTACAGTGTTGATAGGCGGCTAAGTGGGTGACATAACGTGGTCGCAGCTTAAGCCGCTCCCACAAGGACTTCCACAGACAATCTAAAAACGGCCGTTTAACTATTGCAAATTTCCAACTGCCAATTAAACTTGGCAATGAAAATTCGCCTAAACCATGAAACGCTTACCTTAAAACCAAAAAACTTATCACCAACCTTATTACCATAATGACTATTGAAGAAATTTTAACTCAATTAAAAACCGACGATTTTGCGACTTTTCCGCTTGAAGCCCTGCAAGCCGCCAGCTTGCAACAAGAAGCCATTACGCCGGCATTACTCGACATCGTAGAACGCATTGCCAATAATCCGCAGATCCTTGGTGATGGAGACAATCCGGATTGTGGGGCGTTTACCTATGCCTTATTTCTGCTGGCACAATTTAAGGAGCAGCGCGCTTACCCAGCCATCGTGCAATACTTTGCCCAACTAGGCCCAGAGGTTGAGGCATTAGATGCGACGGGCGACGTTGTCACCGAAGATTTGCAACGTATTTTAGCTTCGGTTTGCCCAGGCGATCTCAACCCGATTAAACAGCTTATCGACAATCCCAACATCAATGAATATGTACGCGCCGCAGCTTTAGAAACACTCGTCGTCCTCTATAACGAAGACCAACTGACACGAGATGAGCTAATCGGTTATTTGAACACATTAATCAATAAAGAGTTAGAACGGGCAGAAAACACTTCATTTTTGACACTTGTAATGTGTAGCTGCGATAAAATTTATCCCAACGAGTTGCATGAGGCCTTAACCGAATGCTTTAAACG
>JABFST010000431.1 GCA_013140465.1 Methylococcaceae bacterium | reverse complement strand
GCCTAAGCGGGTTTCAAGAATAGCATGGGCGCGACCGGGTTCTATTTGCCCAATCACCGCCGCTTGAGCATAACCTGCCGCTTGCAATTGCTGCACTGCGCTTGTGGCAATTGCCGCATCCATGACCGCCAACACGCGGCCTTCACAAGCCATGTATAAAGGGTCATAACCCAACATATCGGCGACCACGCGCACTTGCGCATGGATAGGAATCTGGGCTTCGTATAAACGCACGGCAAAGTGGCTGGCAGTGGCAATTTCATGGGCAATCGTGGCAATGCCGCCGCGTGTCGGGTCGCGCATAAAACGTAAGCCAGGCAATGCCGCCAAGCGCGTGGTAATCGGCAGCACACTGGCAGCATCGGACAACAAACTGCCGCTTAAGCCAAATTGTTCGCGCGCCAACAGGATTGCCGTACCATGATCGCCCGCCGTGCCGCTAAGCACCACGGCATCACCCGGCTGTATCTGCCCCAAGCCCAAACGCAGCGCGGGCGCACGCACACCCACGCCAGTCGTGGCAAAATAAATGCCGCCGCCTTGCCCACGCTGCAAGACTTTGGTGTCGCCAGCTACTATTTTTACCCCACACTCTCGGCAAGCTTGCGCCATGCTTTTTACCACGCGCTCTAACAGCGCCATCTCCAAGCCTTCTTCGAGAAACGCATTCAGTGTCAAATACAAGGGTTTTGCGCCCGCCACCGCCAAATCATTGACCGTACCATGCACCGCCAAGCTGCCGATATTGCCGCCAGGAAACTCTATAGGATCGACGGTAAAGCCATCCGTAGTCATGACCAGCACACCCTCGTGGCTGTCCAGCGGCAACGCCACGGCATCGTTATGGGTGTCTAATAAGTCATTGTGGAGGTAATGGGCAAACAGTTGGTCGATGAGTTCACGCATCAACCGCCCGCCATTGCCGTGGGCTAGGGTAATCGTGGGGGACGATAATCGGGAAGATTGGGACATAGGCAACGGTAACTTCTTGTTAATTTTAGGTGAGCGGCAGACCTGCGAGGTTTTAAAAACCTCGCAGGTCTTTATCCTGCCACTTATGAGAAGTTACAGGCAATGTGCTTAAGTGGCGGCAAACTCTGTGATTTTTTGGCGGTTATAGGTAATCCTATTGTCCGTCACGGTGATAATCCCGTGCTTGAGCAAGTCTACAAACAAGGCTTCGGAATTGATAGTTTCTGGCTTAAATTTGCTGTTGATGCTGTTAAGCAAGGTGGTTTTTTTAGTGGGCTTGCTGTGCTTGTCGATATGCGCACAGTATTCTTGCAGGTAATTTCTGGGCGGCAAGGCTGCTGGTGCAGGAATGGCGGTTTCAGGACTGTCTTTTTTAACGCCGATACGTTTGGCGCTGCGTTGCTGGCTGATTAACAGGCTGACCACATAATCCAAATCGGCATCATTAGAAACGATGTCAAAATGGGTATCCGGCGGCAATTGCGCCATCAGCACACCCGCCCAGAAAGTGATGCCAAAATCGGCGGCGTTTTTACCCGATAGCGGCATTTTTAACAGCTTTAACCGACTTTCATTCACGGTCGCGGTTAGCGGGACTATCCAATCGACAGGGACTTTAACACCGCATTGCGCATAACAAATAAGCACTTGCGCGTAGTGTTGCAAATTATTCATCAGCTGATGGATTTGGCCTGGGCAATTTTCCAAATCAATCAACAAAACATGATGGCCCGGGCTGTAGTCATCAGCGGTTTTTGGTGGTTCGTCTGCAAGACACATCAATACACCTCATTAGGGGAACTGACTCATTATAGCCGCTATGGCATAGCTCTCTACACACATTAAAAAGACATAAAACAATGGTTTACAGCATACACAAGTAACTTATCATGAGTAGCAAGATAAAGACCTGAGAGGTTTATAAAACCTCGCAGGTCTGCCGCTAGTGCCGACACTGCAAGAGAAGTTACATACACATCACCTCGATTACAACTTTACCAACACCTCACCACGCCCCATTTCGGACATATCGCCCGCATAACGTTGCACGCGGTTAAACGCGCTAGCCGCATCGGCGAACCGCGAATCCAGCGTTTTAAACGAGGCAAATAATATCGGCAAAAACGCCAAGGTATGTGCGCCGCAATCATTAAAACTCGCGGACAAAATAGGCGGATGCCACAACAATAAAGTGCCACGGCGCATCGCATAACCCAAAAAGCGGCCCGTTTGCCCCATCACGGCAATCGTACCCGCCGTCATGCGCGATCCACAATAATCGCCCGCATTGCCTTCGATTAAAATATTGCCTCGGCGCATGTGGTCGCCTGTACGCGCACCCACATTGCCTTTGACTAAAATCGTGCCGCCTTTCATGCCCATTTTATTACCTGGCAATGCCGCACCCAAAAAATCGCCCGCATTGCCCGCGATTTCCAGATAGCCTTTTTTCATTTCACAAGCCGCGTATAAGCCCACATTACCCGTGACTTTTATGTTTCCGGCTGTCATGCCCAAACCTAAATAAGCACCCGCATCACCCTCAACGTCAATATTGCCGCCGTCGAGTCCTTTGCCGATAAAATCCAGTTTGGCATGGCTGTTTTTGATGATGATATGTTGCGTATCTGTACAGTCC
>JABFST010000303.1 GCA_013140465.1 Methylococcaceae bacterium | reverse complement strand
CAATTGCTGGGGCGCGACTTTATTGCCATACCAACTGCCCAAGACTATACGCCCCGAATAGCTGCATAGCTCGATAGCCAAATTTAAGGCTTCAGGTACGCCGCTCACTTCGTAGATTAAATCGGCGCCACTGTCAGAGGCTGCCGACACACTGGCGGGCAAATGCAACGCTTGTGTTAATTCGGCAATCTGAGCCTCTGAATGGGGATCGAAAACCTGATGCACACCTTGTTGCAAGGCACGCGCACGCCGTTCGGCCCAAGTATCCAGCCCATACAAGTGGGCTAAAGGAAATTGCGCCAACAAAGCCGAAACTAACAGCCCGACTATGCCCAATCCCAGCACGACGACTCGCTCACCCAACGCAGGATTGCCGTCCAACACCAAATTGACCGCCGTTTCCATATTTGCCAAAAACACCGCCGCTTCAGCTTCTATGTCATCCGGTAGGGGGATGAGTTGCAGCGGTGTTGCAATAAAGTGGCTGGCATGGGGCTGGAAGGCAAACACCCGTTGATCCTGCCATCGGCTATCCACGCCTAGCCCACATTGCACAATGCGGCCCACACAGGCATAACCGTAAGCTAAGGGGTAAGTCGGCGGCTGGCGCAAGGCTTCTAGGGTGGCATCTAAGCTCATATCCGTTGGCAGTTGTCCCCGATACACCAGCATTTCAGTCCCGGCACTAATGGCAGAACACTCGGTTTTAACCATGACTTGCCCTGCCTCTAGGGACGGCAAGGCGTGTTCACGGATGTCAATTTGCCTAGGGCGGGTAAACCAAAGTTGCTGGGCTAGCATGGCGCGAGTTGTTGGTGAAAGTGCAAGTTTCCCCACATGATGACATCGTCGCCCAGCATTTGGGTGTGTAACTGGCGGATTTGCGGCATGTGGCTTTTGCTGTTGATGCCCAAATGACCTACGCCTTTGTAGCCGCCGACTAAGGTAGGGGCAATCGTCAGTACCAGTGCATCGGCCAGCTGGGCTTTTAAAAACGCGGTAATCACTTCGCTGCCGCCTTCCACCATCAACATTTTAATGCCTTTATCCCAGAGCACCGCCAAGGCTTCCGATAAATTGACCCGCGCTTCGGCATCGCGGGCTAGCGTGATGACCTCAACGTGGCTGCCATACGCAGGCCCTTCATTCACGCACGTTAAAATCCAGCAACTTTTATCCGCATGTTGGCATAGCCGTGCCGTTGGCGGCATCCGCAATTGGCTATCTAAAACAATAGCTTGTGGATTGGCACCAGGCCAATCGCGGACGGTGAGCTGAGGGTCGTCGGTTAAGACCGTGCCTATGCCGACCAAAATACCATCATGCAAACTACGCAAGTGGTGGGTAAGCCGAGTGGCTTCGGTGCCGCTTAAGGCCAAGGTGGCTCCGCTGCGCGTGGTAATGCTGCCGTCCCAGCTTTGCGCATAACTTAAGGTGACGAAAGGCCGTTGTGCGGATTTGTTGGCGATTTTATGGGCGTTTAGCCAATATTCAATCTGCTGATGAACGGTCATAGGCTACGCTATCAGGTTTGACGGCTGGCGAAAAGTGCGGAAACTGCAACAAGTGGTTCATACGTTGGGCTTTGGTCAGCAAATAGCCTTGGTTATCGGCATTGACCGCCATTTCCAAGGGTACGCGAGCATGTACCTGTATGCCTTCGGCTTGCATCGCGCTTATTTTCAACGGGTTGTTGGTCATCAGCCTGACCGATTTCACGCCTAAATCTTCCAAAATGCGTGCCGCCAGCGAATAATCGCGTTCGTCTGCACCATGCCCCAATAACAAGTTGGCATCTACGGTGTCATAGCCTTGATCTTGCAGATTATAAGCCATCAGTTTTTGCATCAAACCTATCCCTCGGCCTTCTTGGCGCAAATAGACCAATACGCCAGTACCTTGGGCGGCAATCAATTGTAAAGAACGGTCCAATTGTTCGCCACAATCGCAGCGCAGAGAACCCAACACATCGCCAGTAAAACATTCGGAATGTATGCGCACCAACACATCATGCGCATCAGTGACAGCTCCCATGTAAAAAGCCAAGTGTTCTTTGTGGTCTAAGGTATTGCTGTAATAGCAGAGTTGAAAATCGCCATAGGCGGTAGGAATGCGGGCGGTGGCAAGTCGGGAAACGATAGGTTCGGGCATTTTTAGCAGTCTTATAAATATAAAGGTTTAACGCTCCCAAACGTCTTGCCAACGAAGTCACTCTAGGGTGAGGTGTCGGCGCAGGAATCGGTCGGGCATAACGTTGCTTAAGTCCATCTGATAAAGAGGGCACCGACGCGCCTCGTTAGAGAATATACGGACGCTAGGCACTGCCAGCCTAGACCATAATAAAGCGGCAAAGTGCAAATTTAAGCTTGCCTACCCTGAAAAATGTTTTAAAGCCCATGTTGAGGTATAAATAAAATTTGTGTCGGGTTTGCGTAGGTGGGTTAGACGTTTACACCGTTTTATTTGTCACAAGTCGTTAAGGATGTCATCGTCTTCGACCCGCTGACACTGTTAAGTGCTTGGAAATAAGTCGCCATGTATACCATCCTTATTTCGATGCCTTATTTCCTGAAAATAGGTAGAAGCAAATACGCTCTCACTTTTTGCAATTCAGTAAATATTACATGTCCGTAAAGAACGCACGACACGGCATTGTCACCTGTCGTTATCGAATTGGAATGTGGCTGCAACGTCATCGTGTGAGAAAAACCTAATGAAAGCGTACTTATTCAGTCCCCCTCCTTTTTATGGAGGGGCCTGAATAAGTACATGAAAGCCACTAAGGGCTTAACGGCAAACGCGCTTGTTCAGTAAAATCGGTCAGGCTATAAACGTTCAATTGCGTGTTGGACAAAGTGTATAAGCTTTTGTCTATACTCAATATTCTGTCCACAAACAACTCTGTCGCATCGCTTTCCCAATAACTGTAGGCATAGCCTTCAATATCAATATGCACAGGTTTTACGGAGTCTGGAATTTGTGACAACTTGGCTTTTAAGGTAAAGCCTTTTTCCGGTGTCACTTCATACACAAAAGCCCCCTGATAAGTCGGCTCCCCATAAAGCCAAGGCTGTTTGGCATTAAAGCCTTTTGCCAAGCTGGCCACTTCCACCGGAAAAGCAAACAAATGTCGGCCCGCATCCCAATACAAGGCTTTGTGGTTCCACAATAACGGCGACTGGCTGCCCCTATCACCAATACTGATGCTATACAGCTCCTTAGGGTTTTTCATGTCCGCCACATCAAACAAGGCTACTTTTAAGCCCTGATAAAACGCCGAACCGCCCGCCCAAAACTGGTCCGCCTCGGCGAGTTCTGACTGAAAAACCGCCGCATCTTTACCAAAACCCAGCAAATGGGTTTCGTCATAAGGGTGCAAATAATCGCTATAACCCGGAATTTTTAACTCGCCCATCACCTTAGGCTGGTCGGGGACCGATAAATCAATCGCAAACAAGGGATCGACCAGCCTAAAAGTGACAATATAGCAACGGTTGCCCATAAAGCGCGTCGCATAAATTTGTTCGCCTTTCGCCAGGTTTTCCAGCTTGCCCACTGTTTTCATGTCTTTGTTTAAGACAAATAATGAATTCACCGAGGCATTGCCCGTTTCTGTCCATTTTTGGGTAGTTGTCGCAATACGGAAATAATCGCCATTTTCATCCAAAGAAAACGCGTTAAGGGCCGTACCTGCCACCTCACCCGCCGCCTTAAAATCAATTTGGCCTTTATTGATGGCAAACTTAAACAGTTGCGTCGTGGGGTTATAATCAAACAACCCGTCTACACTGTCGCCAAAATTGTATTTAGACGCAGACAAATACAAACTTTTTTGGCTGGCATACAACAACTCCCCTGCCCCCAAATACGCCGTAGACTGTAACGCCTGTTCGGGGCGCAACACGTTAATGCTGCTTGCCAACACATAATCAGGCTCCACAAAATCAGGAAAATACGACACTTTGCTTAACGGCAAGGTTTTTTTAACCGTTTTTCCTGCTTTGGTGTCACTCAAACTGGGCAGCATATCCGTCAGCTTTGCCGCTAAACTATTGGCCTTAGTCGTGGCGGTATCCGCTGCAAACAGATAAAACTGCGGATAAGAACGCGACACAAAATACAAATGCTCGCCCAGCAACCGCGAATCCAACAAGTCCCCGTCTACCAACACATCCCGCTCTTGCTTAGGATGGGCACGGTCAGCCACGTCGTACACCAACACCCGCGTTTGCGACACCGTGTTCCAAAACCAAAATGGCGCCATTTTTCCAACTATACCCGTATCAGCGACATCCCCTTCTTTAACAGGCGGTGCTAGGTTTTGCCATGATGAGCCGACCAGCACCAACTTATCGTTTTTAAGATAAATGCCGCTGATATTAAAATTGCTGTCAGGAACAGCCAAAGTGGCGGTTTGGCTTAGCGCATTCAACGGAAAACCTTTAATAATGCGGACTTGATTATTGACGAGTTGATAAATAGTGCCGTCATCACCCACTTTAACGGTATCCGATTCATCCACGCCTTGCACTTGCACATTGGTATCTGAATGCGCCACTTCTGTCCCCGCATTTGTAACCGCTAGCACCGTAGGCACAAACTTATCAAAAACCGCATTGCGCATGTTATTGAAATAATTGGTTTTGTGTTTCATCAGCAACTTAGCCAAAGCCAATCGCGACGCCACTTTCTGTGGCTTAAGCGCAGTGGTTTGGGCAAGCGACTGCAAAGGCATTAAGCCAATACACCCTAAACTTATTGCCAACAACACCGTTTTTTTAGATAGCATGAACATAACAGACCTGATTGATAAGAGTTAGCGGAAAATCATCCCGTTACCAAACGCCAAAGACTGTGAAAGAATTAACGTAAGCTTGCCCATCGGAGTGAAAAAACATGTTTTTTCACTCCAGTCTCTACTTAAAACAAAGGCTTACGAAAATTTAACCACCTTTTTGCGAGTATGTAAAATACTTTCACAGTCTCGCCAGAGTGGGAACCTACTAGCATTAAGGGTTTTGATAAAAACACCCTGATTGGTTTTCGCATACATGGCAATTTTTGCGGTATAACCCTAGGACATGCAATAGAAAACGCCGAAATTTCAACATATTTGTATAAACAAGTTGCAGCAAGTTCTTTAGACATAAGTTAGGGGTTGAGGAGATAACTTTAACATCAAACTCTAAAGCATGGTTAAAGTCAAGCACCCTCCTCAAAAAATCAAATCCTTCAAAGTTATCAAGCTGAAACATTATGCACTTAGCATCTGACGTTTTTTAACATCCGCCTAGGAGCTAGTAAAATGCTTGATTCCACTCAATTTTTCTATAACAGCGAATTTTTCTTACCATGAACAAGCATTGTTCTTCGTGTTGTTAAGGATGAAAAAAACGGCTAAAAAAAATCCGCCAGATATAGCGGTGCTTCATGCACATCGACGCGCCGCATTGTTAGGCAAGTTTGGGGCAAAACGCCAACAATAGGATGCTTATAGGATGTTTAAGCGCCCAAAACTTTAACTGTGTGGCTACAGGCCAGAAACGACGCACCATCGGCTCCGCAAGACGGCTCAAAAGCAGCCATAGTGAATTTCGCGTTCCCAAGTTCTGTTTAAGTCCATAGCGTAGACCTGCCGCTAATAGGATGCGCCGGATTACGATAACTCCCTCCTCCTCTGCCAGCTAAATTAAGCCCGTAAATGCCCATCCCCATAAGCCACCCATTTGTAGCTAGTCAGTTCATCGGGGCCTACTGGGCCACGCACATGCAGCTTATCGGTGCTGATGCCCACCACCGAACCCAAGCCATAATCACCGCCGCCCGATAAGCGTGTAGACGCGTTAATCATCACCGATGCCGAATCGACTTGGGCTTCAAATTGTTGCGCCATCGCCAAGCTTTGGGTCACGATACCGTCAGTATGCCCTGAGCCATAGTGGTTAATGTGGTCAATGGCTGCTTGTAAGCCGTCAACAATTTTAACCGACAAGATCGGGGCCAGATATTCGCTATGCCAATCGGCTTCGGTTGCCGCCGGAATCGTGGGCAGCAGCTGTTGCGTGTGCACACAGCCACGCAGTTCTATGTGCTGGGCAGCAAACGCGGTATGCAGTTGCGGCAACAATTGTTCGGCACAAGCCTTATCGACCAACAGGGTTTCCAGCGCATTACAGACTTGCACGCTTTGGCATTTGGAATTGACGGCAAGGGCTATGGCTTGTTCAGGCTTGGCATCGGCGGCAATATACAGATGGCAAATGCCGTCATAATGTTTGATGACGGGTATGCGCGTGCCTTCGGCGATACGTTTGATTAAGCCTTTACCGCCGCGTGGAATCAGCACATCGATATAGGCATCCATGCCCAGCAATTCACCCACCGCCTCGTGTCCGGGCGTGCGGATAATCTGTATTGCGTGTGCTGGCAAACCCGCACTAACCGCCCCTGCAATCATCGCGTCAGTCAGCAAGGTGTTGGTCTGCAACGCTTCCGAACCGCCCCGCAAAATGACGGCATTACCGCTTTTTATGCACACAGCCGCAGCGTCGGTGGTGACGTTGGGGCGTGATTCATAAATGATGCCGATTACCCCTAGCGGCACGGATTTTTTACACACTTTTAAGCCGTTGGCATTGGTGTGGCCTGCTAAAATCCGGTTTAGCGGATCGGGTAATTGCGCCACTTTTTGCAACCGCGACAGCATGTATTGAAAGGTTTTGTCGTCTATGGTCAGGCGTTGGACTAGCGCTTCAGATTGGCCTTCATCACGCGCCTTCATAACTTCTTGGGCATTAACCGCCAACACCTGTGGTTTGGCAGAGGCCAATGCTTCGGCCATTTTTGCCAAGGCCAGATTGCGTGTGCAAGCGGGAGTTGCTGATAATTGGCGCGAGGCCAAACGGCTTTGCTGGGCTATGGACAAGACGGTGTAATCGTTCATTTTGGTAACGGAAAAGTGGACTAGTGTTAATAATTGTAACTATTCAGAGCGACTTCTAATAAGTCAAATTTACCGTAGGCTGAGCGGAGTCGAATACCGTAGGCTGAGCGGAGTCGAATACCGTAGGCTGAGCGGAGTCGAATACCGTAGGCTGAGCGGAGTCGAAGCCGGTTTGTTCGCTTCGACTCCGCTCAGCGAACGACTGTTCTGCTCAGCGAACGGCTGTTCTGCTCAGCGAACGGCTGTTCCGCTCAGCGAACGGCTGTTCCGCTCAGCGAACGGCTGTTGTGCCCCGGATGCTGAATAGTTACTAATAATTTTAGGTGTTCAAGACAGCGTTCGCCTAGCTTATCAAGCGGGTACCGCCGAGAGCAAATCGGTGCTAAGCAAACCTTATTGCAAACCGTATTTTTTCAGCTTATACCATAAAGTGCGTTCGCTGATGTTTAGCAAACGCGCGGCCTTGGCTTTGCTGCCCAAGGCGAGTGCGAGGGCTTTTTGGATATAGGCTTGCTCCAGTTTGGCAACACCCGCCTCCATATCCAAATCCTCGGGCGTGTCGGCAGACAGTAACAGGTTGGCAGGTTTGCTGGCGTGCATTTCTTGCGGCAAATGCCGTATACCTATCGCCACGCCCGGGCTTAACACGACGGCGCGTTCCATCATGTTTTCCAGTTCGCGGACATTGCCCGGCCAGTTGTACGCCATCAACACTTGCACCACCTCATCGCTTAACAGATAGGAGCCGCCGCCCAATGAACGCCGATATTTCTCTAAAAAATGCTGCGCCAATAACGGGATGTCGCTAGTCCGTTCGCGCAGCGGCGGCAATTGCACGCTTAAGACATTGATGCGGTAGTACAAATCTTCGCGTAAGCGTCCGGCATGGACAGCCGCCAAGGGATCGCGGTTAGTGGCGGCGATAATGCGGATGTCTATCGCGATACTTTGGTTGCTGCCCAAACGGTCTATGCGGCTTTCTTGCAAAACCCGCAGCAATTTGGCTTGTATCGCGGGATTCATTTCGGTGATTTCATCCAAAAACAAGGTGCCTTCGTGCGCCAGCTCAAACTTGCCTATTTTGTCTTTATGCGCACCCGTAAACGCACCGCGCACATAGCCGAACAATTCGCTTTCCAGTATATCTGCCGGAATCGCGGCACAGTTGATGGCAACAAACAGGCCACGCCGTCCTGATTGTGTATGGATAGCGCGGGCGACCAATTCTTTACCTGTGCCGGTTTCACCTACGATAAAAATACTGGCTTTGCTAGGCCCGGCTTGGCGTATCAGTTCGTAGATATGCTGCATGGCGGGGCTTTGGCCGACAAATTCGCCCCAGCTTTTGTTCATTTCCGCACGCAGGAATTCATTTTCCAGGTTGATTTTGCGCACGTCCAAGGCGCGGCGGATCACCATTTCCACTTGTTCGACATCTAAGGGGCGGATAATAAAATCAAACGCGCCTTGCTTCATCGCAGCAACAGCATTTTCTACCGTACCGTAAGCCGTGACGACGATAACAGGTAACTGATAGCCATCACGGCGCAACGCCGCCAATAATTCCAAGCCATTCATGTTAGGCATGTTCAAATCGGTAATCAGCAAGTCAATGGCGTTGTCGGCGATTAGCTCTAAGGCCGCCGCGCCATCGGCGGCAGAAAATACGATGCAGCCGAGTTTGCGTAGCAAGATTTCTAATACCCGCCGGGCATTGGCTTCATCATCGGCGACCAGTACGCGCGATCCTGTCAGCATAAAAGATGTTCCTGTGTCCAAGGTAAATGTAAGGTAAACCGCGCACCGCCTAAAGGGCTGGTGTCGGCACTAAGCTGTCCGCCGTGGACGCGGACGATTTGTTGG
>JABFST010000061.1 GCA_013140465.1 Methylococcaceae bacterium | reverse complement strand
ACTCGCCCAGACTCGTGCCCATAGAAGGCGCATGGGAGCCTATAAACACCTTACATGCCTTAGTGTTTTTGGATGGCGGCAGCGGTTGGGTCAAAAAAGCCCTGCCTGGCGTGACCAACAAATACAGCTTGGCGAGCGGCGGTTTTGGCGTGCGCTTTAAGGGCTGGAAATATTTGGTCGCCAATTTGGACGTGGCGTTTCCGTTTATCTCGCAAGGCAGCATAGAACGTGGAGACCCAAGGTTGCACTTTCGGGTCGCAACTGAGTTTTAGTGGGTCTGTGGTCTTGTGGGAGAGGCTCAAGCTTCTCCCATACAGCATGACGGTTATCGCCTAAGCCGACCTACATGACTACGGCAATACCTAAGCTTTGTTGGGTAGCGGTACTTATTTTCCTCCCCCCCTTGGAAAAGGTGGGGTTGAGGGGGGTATTCAATAAACCTCCCCTAACCCCTCCTTTTTAAGGAGGGGGATTGAATGTTTACGGTTAGCGCAACCCGACCCATAAGCTTATCCCAATACAGATTATTTAAGGCAATCAGCATGGCAAACAAGACAGCAAATCCCCCTTCCGGCAATTTTAAGCTTAATCCCCTTACCGCTTGTGTGCGCCTAACAATGGCGGGCAGTATGGTCATGAGTGCTTTTGCGCCGTTACATGCCGACGGCAACCTGCCTGTGCCAAGTGCTGTGTGGGCCAGCATGGGCAATGCCACGGCTACGGTGACGGGCAATAATATGCAGATTGAACAGCACACCGACAGGGCGATACTCAACTGGCAAAGCTTTAACATAGGCAAGGATAACGCCGTCAACTTTAAGCAACCCAGTAAAAACGCCATTGCCTTAAATAAGATTTTCCAAAACGATGCCAGCAAAATTCTCGGCACGCTCACCGCTAACGGGCAGGTGTATTTGGTCAACAGCAACGGCATTGTGTTTGGCAAAGATGCCAAGGTGGATGTGCGCGGCTTGGTGGCTTCTACCTTAGATGTCAGTGATGCCGTTTTTGAGCAAGGCATCACCAAAGTATTTGCCAATGATGGCTCTGCGGCCTTTAACGGCAACGGCAATTTTTACCTAAAAAATACCGACGGCAGCTTTAAGTTAGATGCGCTAGGCAACAAAATCAAAGCCGCCATTTCTATAGAGAAAGGCGCCAACATAAAATCGACCGACGGGCAAAACATACTCATCATCGCCCCCACCATCAACAATCACGGGGCGATTGCAGCTGACGACCGCCAAGTTGTGCTGGCAGCCGCGACCGACAAAGTGTATTTGCAAGAAGCGGGCAATGATGGCTTGCTGGTGGAAGTCAAGACGGGCGGCGAAATCAACAACTTAGGCACTATTGCCGCCAAACGCGGCATAGTCAGTTTGGTCGGGTTTGCGGTCAACCAAAATGGCAAAGTGTCGGCTTCTACGTCATTAAACATCAACGGCAAAATTCGCTTAGTGGCACGCGAAGGCGCAAGCACTTTCCAAACCGCAGACGGTTATGCCTTACAAGCGGGCAACACCACCCGCGCTGCCGATAACGGCGATGGCTTGGGCAAATCAGCAACCGTCAAGCTAGGCGCACTCAGCACAACAGAAGTGACACCAGAATTGGCGGATGGCGAGACCGCCATCGACGAACAAGCCCAGCCTAAGTCCGAAGTCAGTATCATGGCCCATAAAGTGCAGTTTATGGGCGGTTCAAACTTGACCGTCAAAGGCGGCACCGTCAATGTGGTTGCGACCGAAAACCCGTCTAACCCGTTGCAATCTTCAACTAACAGAAACAATAGCCGCATACTCGTCGAAAGCGGCGCCAAGATAGACGTGTCGGGGGTTGATACTACCGTCAAGCCGATGTCTAGCAATGTGGTCGCGGTCGAATTGCGCTTAAACCAGTTAAAAGATTCGCCTTTGCAACGCGATGGGATTTTATACGGGCAAACCATATTGGTGGATGCGCGAAAAGGCACGCCTATCGCTGATGTCCAACCTAATATCGATGCGATCAAACGCACGCTGGGCGAGCGTTTGGCGAAAGGTGGCGCAATCAACTTAAGTTCCGAAGGCGACACGGTTATCAAAAAAGACGCCAAGCTGGATTTTTCTGGCGGTGCGGTCAAATATGCAGACGGTTATATCACCACTACCAAGCTGACCGCCAATGGTCGTTTATACGATATTAGCGAGGCCAATCCGTCGCTGATTTATGACGGCATTTACGGCAAAGTGGTCAGCAAACAAAAAAAATGGGGCATAGAACAAGTTTGGGATACCGAAGGCCCGTTTAATTTGGCGCGTAAAGAAACAGGTTATACCGAAGGTTTTGATGCAGGTAGCCTGACGATTAAAAGCCCCAACGTACTGTTGGCGGGCAAATTGGATGGCAGCACGGTTTATGGGCGTTACCAACGCACGTTGGACGAACGTCCGCTAGGCGGCAAAGTCACAATCGATATGCTGTCTGCCTCTGAGGAAGACCAAGCGGTATTGTTCACCAAGCAACTAGACCAAGCGGCAGTCGATATAGACCTGTATCAACCGTTGCCAGTAACCGATGCCAACACCACCGCCCCGTTGACGATACAAACCCAAGCCCTGCCGACTAGCGGCATCAACGCCCTGACCGTGTT
>JABFST010000109.1 GCA_013140465.1 Methylococcaceae bacterium | reverse complement strand
GCCTTGTGTGATGCCATTTTGGGCGCGGCGGCCTTAGGTGACATCGGCAAACACTTCCCAGACACCGACCCCGCCTTTAAAGGCGCGGACAGCCGCGTGCTGTTGCGCCATGTATACGCGATTGTGCAAGCCTTGGGTTATCAACTGGTCAATGCCGATATGACCATTATCGCCCAAGCCCCGAAAATGGCCCCGCATATCGCCGCGATGTGCGCCAATATTGCCCAGGACTTAAATGTGGCGGTCGATTGCATCAACGTGAAAGCCACCACGACCGAAAAACTGGGCTTTGAAGGCCGCAAAGAAGGCATTGCCGTACAGGCGATAGTGTTGCTGGAAAAATAAGCCGACAGCACGCGATGCCAACAAGACTTAAAGCGTTTTTGGCTCCTATCACCCAACTGTCACCGCCATGAACCTAAGCTTTCTTGCCCTTACCCTTATTTTATTTCCCGCCCTTAGCGTCGCAGAGCCAGCCGACATCGCGTCGGGATTGCATTTACGCGCACAAATTAAGGCCCGGCAAAGCACCTTGATCGCTAGTGAAATGAACGCCCGCATCAGTGAACTGGGCTGGCATGATGGCGAACGTTTTAGCACGGGGCAAACCTTGGTCAGTTTCCATTGCAGCTTAGAACAGGCCCAGTTGCGCAAAGCCGAAGCCACTTTGGCAAAAAAAACCAACACTTATGAAGTAGACCAACGCTTGGCGACATTACGTTCAATTGGCGCACTGGAATTGGCGGTCGCAAAAGCCGAAACCGACGAAGCCAGTGCCGATGTTGCCGTCGCCAAAGCCGTGGTGGAACGCTGCGTGATTAAGGCGCCGTTTTCAGGAAAAATCGCCGAAGTGCTGGCTAGACCCTACCAATCGGTAAAAATCGGCGACCCGTTGCTGGAAATCCACAGCGACAAAAGCTTAGAAATCGAATTTATGGCGCCCTCACGCGCCTTGCTTAAGCTCACGATAGGCAAACAGTTTCGCGTGACTTTAGAAGAAACAGGCAAAAGCTATCACGCCGAAATCAGCCGCTTAGGCGGCAAAGTCGATGCCGTCAGCCAAACCATAAAAGTGTATGCACGCATTTTGGACAACACCGACGAACTGCTGCCCGGCATGAGCGGCGCAATAGAGCTTGACACCCAGCCGTGAGCGCAACGCCTAATCCCCAATTGCAGCGTCTGACCGTGTTGTTGCAACTGGAACGGCGCGCCCGGCTAGCCACAGCACAAGACTTGCCGTTTACCGTGGTCAACGCCACAGGCGAACTCATCCATTACCGCCAAGCCGTACTCTGGCGCAACGACTTACACACGCTGACCGCCGCATCGGGTGTCGCCACACCAGATGCTAACAGCCCTTATGCCCTGTGGCTAAACCCCGCCCTGCAAACCCTGTCCCGATTAGCGACCGCGACCGACATAACGGCGTTTACGGCAGCACAATTGCCACACGCGTTGGCGGCGGAATGGGCCGAATTTGTGCCGTCCCACGGCTTATGGATACCTTTGCCCGCCCCCTTGGGCAGCCCTTATGTGCTGGTATTGTTTCGGGATCCGGCATGGACGCCTGCGGAAATGCACTTATTGTCCTATTTGGCGGAAGCCTACGGTCATGCGCTGGCACTATCCCACGCCACACCGCCGCCCTTGCCTTGGCGGGTGCGCTTACGGCTAGCCAAAACCCAGTTATTGCTAGGCGGTGTGTTGGCAGTGATTGCGTGTTTGCCGATACGGCAATCGGTGTTGGCAGAAGCCGAGGTCATCCCGTACCATGCCCATTTAGTGCGTGCGCCCTTAGATGGCGTAGTGGACAGCTTTATGGTACAGCCCAACGCCCAAGTCAGTGTCGGACAAGCCTTGTTTGCCTTAGACCGTAGCCAACTGCAAAGCCGCCTTAACGTCGCCCAAGCCACGCGCGACATTGCCCAAACCGAATACCTGCAAGCCACCCAACAAGCCCTGCAAGACCCTGTAGCAAAAGCCCAACTCGCGGGCCTAAAAAGCAAATGGGAACAACAAAACGCCGAAACCGAGTACGTCAGCAGCTTGCTAGAACGCTGTTTAGTCAAAGCCACCCAAGCGGGCGTGGCGGTGTTTGATGACCCCAATGATTGGCTAGGACGGCCTGTAAGCCAAGGCGAAAAAATACTCGCGATTGCCGACCCCAATGCCGTAGAGTTGGAAATCCGCTTGCCTATGGATGATTTAATAGAACTGCAAGCGGGCGATGAGGTGCTGTTTTTTGCCAATGTCAGCCCCCACCAACCCTTGCCCGCCCGCCTGAGTTATTTTAGCTACCGCGCCAGCCCCACTCCTGCCGCGATTATGGCGTATCGGTTAAAAGCCCAGTTTACCGACCTTGCCGCATTGCCACGCTTAGGTTATCGCGGTTCTGCCAAACTGTACGGCACGCGCCGTCCCTTGCTGGCGTGGCTATTGCGTAAACCCTTGCACACGCTGCGCCTATGGTTGACATGGTAGCCACGCCTAAGCCTTGGCCGCATTTGCGCGAAGACTTAACGATTTATGCCGGGCCGCGTAGCCACGACGGCGAACCCACTTGGACGCTTTACGATCCCGTCAGCCACCGCTATTTTCGGCTAGGTTGGCTAGAGTTTGAGTATCTGCAACGTTGG
>JABFST010000491.1 GCA_013140465.1 Methylococcaceae bacterium | reverse complement strand
AACCAGGTGTTGGCGTTGTTGTAGGATAAGGAACAACTACGGCGCAGCAAGTTTGTGGTGACGGTTAGCGTTTGGTTTGATTTGGAAGGCAACGTCCAACGTTATGAGTTATTGAAAACCAGTCAAGATCCCAAAATCGACGAGTTATTGGCATTGCAATTGGCTAAATTGAAAACCATCAATAAAGCACCGCCAGTCGGCATTAAATCCCCTGTCAAATTACGCATTACATCACGTTAGAACTTATGAATACATTGAAAATGGCTGTGCCAGCCTTGGTCTTGGCGGCTGTATCGGGGCTTTCCGTTGCAGGTGAAAAAGAAGAGTTGCTCAAGTTAAAAAGTACGACTGAGAGCTTGATTAAACAATTGGTCAAACAAGGCGTGTTGACCGAAGACACCGCCAAAGGCATGTTTAAGCAAGCCGAAGCGGAGGCGGCGGTATTGGCGGAACAGGCGCAAACCAAGGCCGCCATCAATAATGCGGCGGCAACAGGCCCGGTGGATGCGGCAGAAGTGCGCGTGCCTTATGTACCCGACTTTGTAAAAGAAGAGATACGCGAGCAAGTGCGCACAGAGTTACGCAAAGATGTTGTCGATGATGTGTTGGCCCATGCCAAAAAAGAACGTTGGGGCATCACCGATGCCTTACCCGAATGGACGCGAAAATTTAAGCTGTCGGGGGATATACGCTTACGTTATGAACCCGTGTTTATGGCGAATGACAACAGTGGCAGTTTGGGTGTGTTTCCTTATTATCCCAATGGACAGGCGATTAACGAAAGTGGTGGTTCGCAAAATGCGGGCTTAGATCTGATAAGAAACACTACGGAAGATAACCAACGTTTTCGTGAGCGTGTGCGTTTAGGCATAGATGCTGATGTTGTCGAAGGTTTGAAAGCGGGCATACGCTTATCGACAGGTAATCTGCGCGATCCGGTGTCCACGAACCAAACCTTGGGGCAGACCGGGCAACACTATGAATTCAATGTTGATAGGGCGTATTTAGAGTATAACCAAACCGATAGTCATGGCTTTAATTGGTTAACCTTAGCGGGTGGACGGACTAAAAATCCTTTTTTTGTGGGTGGTGGCGAATTTACCAGTGGTTCGGAATTGGTGTGGGACACGGATTTGTCGTTTGAAGGCTTTGCCGCCACTTACCGTTATAACTTGGGCGAACAAAAGTCGATTGGTGACGGCGCACGCTTAGTGTATGCGACCGCAGGTGCTTTTCCCTTGCAAGAAGCCCCGTTTAGCAGCAACGACAAATGGCTGTTTGGCGGTCAAGTCGGTCTCGATTGGGGCTTTAAAAACAACGATAATTTAAGAGTGGGTGTGGCTTACTACGACTACACCAATATTACGGCTAAGCCGAATACGACGTTTTCCGGCACTTGTGATCTTAACACGCGGGAAAATACCGCATCGATGCCCGAGTTTTTACAAGGCGGCAACACCTTGGCTAGTATCTGCCGTGATGGCGCCTTTAACGATGCGATCTTAAGCCAATTTCCGGGTATGGTGGGCTTGGCATCTGACTACAACATCATTAACTTTAATATGCGCTATGACATGGCGTTGTTTAACCCGATACATTTAACAGTGTCAGGCGATTTTGCCAAAAACCTGGGTTATAACAAAAACACGGTTGCAGCTAAGCGCATTTTGGGTGGCGCATTGGGTAGCGGCGCAGTGGACGAACAAACCAATGCTTGGCAAGTACGGGCCGACTTGGGTTGGTTGCGGGTGGACAAAAAAGGCCATTGGAGTACCTTTTTGGCCTATAAGCGCGTAGAACGCGATGCGGTGTTGGATGCGTATACCGATTCGGACTTCCATCTAGGCGGCACAAATGCCAAGGGTTGGGTGTTAGGCGCGAATTACGGGTTGTTGGACAATCTGTGGTTGACCAGCCGTTGGTTAAGTACGGAAGCCATTAGCGGGCCAGCTTTTGGGGTCGATATGTTGCAAGTTGACGTCAACACCCGATTTTAAGGGGCCATTATATGCGTAGTCACAATGCTTTATATTTGGTAGTGGTTTTGCTGGGCTTGATGGCGTTGCCTGTTGCGGTGTCTGAGGCCAAACCGGCCGAACAAAATCCGATGTTGGCAAAAATGCAAGTGATGGTGCGCCAGCTGAGTGCCGAGCGTGATACCTTAAAGGCTGAATCGGCTAAGCTTGCGGCTGAAAACGCGCAGTTGCAAGCCGACTTGGCGGCTGTGAAGCAAACGGCAGCGGTGTCGGCAGCGGCTGAAGCCAAGTTACAAGCCGATTTGGCGGCAGCACAAAGCCATAACACCTTGTTGCAAGGACAAGTCGATACAGGGCAATCTAAAGTGCATGAGTTGACTGTGTTGGGAAAAAAACTCAACCAGTCTAAAAGCCAGTTGACTGCGCAATTGGCTGGTGTGCAGCAATTGCAAGCCGTAACCGCGACTGAACTGGAGACTTGCGGCAACAAAAATGTGGAATTGTTAAAAAACACTAAGGAAATGGTCGGCGATTTTAATAGCCGTGGTTTTTTTAGCACCTTGCTGGGCAAGGAATCGTTGCTGGGCTTTAAGCAAGTGGAAGTGGAAAACCAGATACAAGCGTATCAGGATAAGCTAGTGTCGTTGCGATATTTAAAACAAGC
>JABFST010000182.1 GCA_013140465.1 Methylococcaceae bacterium | reverse complement strand
TGGCGAGCTGATGTCCATCGCCTTTATCTCGCTGATCTTGATTTTTGTCTTGCGCTCGGTGGGCTTGGGCTTATTAAGCCTGATCCCCAACTTAGTGCCAGCGGGCATGGCGTTTGGCTTGTGGGGCTTGACCGTCGGGCAAGTCGGTATGGCTTCTTCGGTCGTTGCCGCGATGACCTTAGGCATATTGGTCGATGACACCGTGCATTTTTTAGGCAAATACCAACATGCGCGTAAAGACCAACAACTTGAACCCGAAGCCGCCTTGCACTATGCGTTTGCGACGGTCGGCAACTCGCTGTGGGTCACATCGGCAGTCTTGATTATGGGCTTTGCGCTGTTTACCTTTTCCAGCTTTAAAATTAACTTTGAAATGGGCTTATTGACCGCCATTATCTTCACGCTGGGCTTATTTGCCGAATTCTTGCTGTTGCCGCCTATATTGCTGACTTACGAAAGCATGGTGCGCCGTATCCAGCTGTTTTTTAGCAACTCTGCCCCCCAAAACCAGTTACAAGGAAAAACCAAATGAACAAATTTGCCTATTGCGCCATCGTTTTGGCCTTAACCGCACCCGCTGTCTTTGCCGAAACCCCCGAAGAAAAAGGGCTGGCAATCGCCACCGAAACTGACCACCGGGATTCTGGGTTTGGTGACAGCACCAATGATTCAGTGCTGACCCTGCGCAACGCCCAAGGCGAAGCCAGCGACCGCGACTTTAGCATCAAAACCCTGGAAGTGCCGGGTGATGGCGACAAAGAACTGGGTGTGTTCCATAAACCAGCCGATGTTAAAGGCACGGCGGTACTGACGTTTTCGCACGGACTACAGCCCGATGACCAATGGATCTATTTGCCAGAACTCAAGCGCGTCAAACGCATATCCTCGGTAAACAAATCCGGGCCGTTTGTCGGCAGCGAGTTTGCCTTTGAAGACATCGCCTCATGGGAAGTCAACAAATACAAATACCGCTATCTGCGCGATGAAGTGCTGGAAGGCAATGATTGCTTTGTGGTTGAAAATACCCCCGCCTACGAATATTCTGGCTACGCCAAGCAGATTGAGTGGGTGGACAAAACCATCTACCAACCGCGTAAAATAGAGTTTTATGACCGCAAGAACACCTTGTTAAAAACTCTGACCTTTAGCGATTACCACCAATATCTAAACCAATATTGGCGCGCGCACAAACTGGATATGGTCAACCACCAAAACGGCAAAAGCACGACCTTGGCCAGAAGCAATTACCAATTCCGCACCGGCTTGAAGGACAGCCATTTCTCTGAGAGCGCACTGAAAAACGTACAATAAGCCATGAACACAACGGTAAAGATGATATTGGCGGCACTGCCTTGTTTGCTGCAAACCGCCCACGCCGCCGAATGGGCGGGTTTTGCGGGCTTGGATGTGCGCTTGTTCGCCGAAAGCACGGCCTATGCTAACCAAAACACCAGTGTTGCAGGGCCTTCGGTGATGGTGCAGCCCGAATTTAGGCATGAATGGAACAACGCCGCCGACCGCTTTACCGCCATACCGTTTGCCCGTTACGATAGCCTAGACAGCAACCGTTCGCATTGGGATGTGCGCGAACTCAATTGGCTGCACCAAAGCGACAATTGGAGCGTGCAAGCGGGCGTGGGCAAGGTGTTTTGGGGTGTTGCCGAATCGCGGCATTTGGTGGACATCATCAACCAGTCGGATTTTGTTGAAAACCTGAATGCCGAAGAAAAGCTGGGGCAGCCCATGCTGAACCTTAATATTCCTAGCGACTACGGCAATTTCAACTTGTTATACCTGCCGTATTTTCGGGAACGCACGTTTCCTGCGGCGAACGGGCGGTTGCGTTTTGAACTGCCCGTCGATACCGAAAACCCCAACCTCAACAGCATCAGCCATTGGCATCCAGATTGGGCGGCCCGCTGGAGCCGCACTTTTGGCGATTGGGATGTGGGCTTGGCGTATTTTAATGGCGTAGGGCGCGAACCGCGCTTAGTCCCGCATTTTTCCGAAGGCTATTTCAGGCCGCCCAGTGCGCTAATCCCCAATTACGATATTATCAACCAAGCCAGCTTAGATGTGCAGGCGGCGTTGGACAACTGGCTGCTCAAGCTGGAAGCCCTAACCCGCAGCGGGCAGGGCAAACGCTTTGCCGCCGTAGTCGCAGGGTTTGAATACACCCAATACGGGGTATTTGAAAGCAGTGCTGATTTGGGCTTTTTGCTGGAATACCAATACGACGGGCGCGACCCGTCAGCTCCACCCACGCCATCGGACAACGATATATTCTTAGGCACTCGGTTGTCATTGAACGACCCGCAAAATTCGCAATTGCTGGTCGGGATGATGATGGATGCCAACACCCAATCAACGGTTGTTAGCGTAGAAGCCAGCCGTCGCCTAGGCGACCAATGGAAAATAGAAATCGAATCGCGCTTATTTGTTAATGTGCCGCCTACCGACATTCTGACTGGACTACGCAAAGACGATTACGTCCAACTGCGGCTGATGCGGTTTTTTTAGAGTGGGCGGGGTCTGGAGTAAAACGGCTTTAGACGTTTTACGGGTAACTGTGCAATGTCTAAAGCCATTGCACTCCAGCTGGAGTAAAACGGCTTCAGACGTTTTACGGGTAACCGTGCAATGTCTAAAGC
>JABFST010000032.1 GCA_013140465.1 Methylococcaceae bacterium | reverse complement strand
TGGGGCGGGAGTAATTTTTTTAGGATTGATAGTTTTCGTTCTTCGGATATGTGTGCCATGTGTGTTGTCCATTTCGCCCCCACTTTTCTGGGTTAATAAATACGACAACTATTCTGACATAGGGGGGTGGGAATGTCGCCCCAGACGCTCCAGCGTCTTCTAGCTTGTGGCCTTGCCTGTGCGCAACGCAACGCAGGAGCGTTGCGGGATGAATTCCCACACGGAGCGTGGGAACTAGACTGTAGAGACGCGATTTATCGCGTCTCCAATAGCCACCCATTTGCAGACGGAAACGCAAAGATGACAGAAGCGACAAATCCAGATGCGACAAATCCAGACGCGATAAATCGCGTCTCTACGGTGTTCGTTCTTAGGCTCTGCTCTCATCCTTTTCTCGTTCCAACGCCCCGCCAAACCATTCTGCACAAGGGTTTAACAACAGCACGTCACATCAGGCTGCGCGCCGTAACCTAAAAAACTCTGCCCAAAACCCACCCACAAGTACCAGCACAGGCGGCTGATTCCGCCTAACCCAGCAGCGATGCTAGGCACTAGCGTGCTGTTGTATATAATGATGGCGGCATTGGCAAAGCGAATGCCAACTCTTAAGGCACGTCTTATCGTTTTAGCACAAACCGCCGCCTCGTTCGGCTTAATTGGAAACTGCATGTATTATCAAGGCATTAAAAAAACCATCGTCCGCCGTGCGCTAGCCCCCAAACGCACCTTTTTGAATGATATGCCGCCGTTATTGGCGCGTTTGTTTTTAGCCCGGGGCATTACCCATCCAGAACAATTGGACCGGAGTTTGGCGCGTTTGCCGTCGCCGTGGTTGTTGTCGGGTATGGAAACAATGGTCAGTTTTTTGGTGAAGGCCATCAACGAACAGCAGCGCATTTGTATCGTCGCCGATTTTGATGCCGATGGCGCGACCAGTTGCGCCGTCGCGATTAAAGGCTTGCAGTTGTTGGGGGCAGGGCAGGTGGATTTTGTCGTGCCTAACCGCTTTGAATATGGTTATGGCTTAACGCCGGAAATTGTCGAGTTGGTTAAACAACAACAGCCGGATGTGCTCATCACGGTTGATAATGGCATTTCCAGCATAGATGGCGTGTATGCCGCCAAACAAGCGGGCCTGACGGTGTTAGTGACCGACCACCATTTGCCGGGGTCAGAACTGCCCTGCGCCGATGCTATCGTCAATCCCAATCAAGTTGATGACCAATTCCCCAGCAAAGCCTTGGCAGGTGTGGGGGTGATGTTTTATGTGCTGTTGGCCTTACGCAGCCGCTTACGCGACCAACAGTGGTTTGCCAACCAGCAACGCCCCGAGCCCAATCTTGCGCAATTGTTAGATTATGTCGCTTTAGGCACGGTCGCCGATGTGGTGGCCTTGGATCCGATCAACCGCATCTTGGTTTATCAGGGCTTGCAGCGCATACGCACAGGCCATGCGCATCCGGGCGTATACAGTTTGTGTACCGTTGCTGGCAAAAATCCACAAGCCTTGGCGGCGGTGGATTTGGGTTTTACTTTGGGCCCTAGGCTTAACGCCGCTGGGCGTATGGATGATATGTCGTTGGGTATCCAATGTTTACTGGCTGACGATCCGGCCTTGGCGCAAACGCTGGCGGTGGAGCTGGACGGCTTGAACAATGACCGCCGCGAAGTGGAAGGCGTGATGAAACACGAGGCGATGGGCTTGTTAAACGACATGAAGGTATTGGACAAACACCACCTACCCGCAGGTGTGTGTTTGTATGATGAGAATTGGCACCAAGGCGTGATAGGCATATTGGCGGCGCGTATTAAAGACCGCGTGCATCGCCCCGTGATTGCGTTTGCGCCAGCGGGCAAAGATTTGATTAAGGGGTCGGCGCGTTCGATACCCGGCGTGCATATCCGCGATGTGCTAAGCGACATTGCCGCTTTGCATCCAAAACTGCTGAGTAAATTTGGCGGACATGCGATGGCGGCAGGGCTGACCCTATCAATGCACGATTACCCGCCGTTCGCGTTGGCATTTGATGAAATGGTCGGCAAACGCTTGGCGAATGTTGATTTAGAACAAAAAATCTTGTCTGACGGCGAACTGACCGAAGCCGAGCTGACGATAACCACCGCCGACTTAATCCAAAACGCCGCGACTTGGGGGCAAGAGTTTCCCGAGCCTGTGTTTGACGGCGTGTTTGATGTGATACAAGCACGCATCGTCGGGCAGCGGCATCTTAAATTAGTGTTGCGCCTACCATCAGGCCAGTTGGTGCTAGACGCGATCGCATTTTTTATCGACCAACCCGAACAATGGTTAGGTTTGCGGCAAATTAAGGCCGCCTATAAATTGGACATTAACGAATTTAGAGGCGTGCGCAATGTGCAGTTGATTTTGCAGTATTTGGAGAAATTGGCTTGATGGGTAGAGCGGAGTACAACGGCTTTAGACGTTGTAGTCTGGTTTTTTTGTACTTATTCAGGCCCCCTCGATCCCCCCTTGAAAAGGGGGGATCGAGGGGGGTTATTAAATAAAACCTCCCCTAACCCCCATACGCGCCAACTTAAGCCCCTATCCCATTGATTAAACACGGCTTAGCCCGATGTCCCGGGCTTGTCGCAACAGGGTAAGGATGGGGTTGGGCAAACCTTGCAACGTCC
>JABFST010000368.1 GCA_013140465.1 Methylococcaceae bacterium | reverse complement strand
AACTATTACGGCAAAACCCATGTATTTGGTTGGTCGTTTTATTCGCAAGGTTCACATAACACCTTTACCAACTCGCAACCGTTTTTCAGTGCATTTTTTGAGTTTTTAAACAAGCATCGTCCAAAAGATGACTTAATAGCAATACCCAAAGATGAGATTGAAAAAGCTAGGGTATTGGCAACATGTTTGCAACAACAGCCATGTTTGCTGGTGCTCGATGGGTTAGAGCCCTTGCAATATGCACAAAACTTAGAGGCTATGAAAGGATGGCGAAATGGGGCATCATACGATTTTCGACGATTAAGAATCAATGGCTTACAGTATTTTTTTCGTAACTTCTCATGAGTGGCGGGATAAAGACCTGCGAGGTTTATAAAACCTCGCAGGTCTGCCGCTATTGCCTATAACTCATGAGAAGTTACTTTTTCCCGTACTTTAAGTGATTTTTAGCCATACTTTGATAGTCTCTACCGCCTTGCCCTAAGCAGCGTTTTTTACATAACCTAGATTAAGGTAAAATTGTTTGGCGGCGAATACGACTTACTGGCTACTGCCCGGCTTTGGGCTACTCACTTAAAGCGGGACTGAGGAGCCGTTGGCTGAGCGGAGTCGAAGCCGGCGGCGGGATTCGCTTCGACTCCGCTCAGCGAACGACACCCAAACTGTCCCAGCTTAAACGGGAAGCCCGACTTTGTTAGTCATGAATTCCATCATATCGTCGTTTTGTACCCGATCATAAATGTCTGCAACTGACAAGGTTAAGCCAATGGCTTCAAAAGTAACTTCATCACCTAGATAATAATGTTTTGTTATCCAGCCTTCGCTTCTTCTGAGTACCTGAATATCGACAATATCCTGTTCAATCAGTACATATTCTTTTAGGCTAGCGATATTGATATACGATAACAATTTAAGGGTGGTGTCTGTTTTACGCGTGGATTTAGATAACACCTCAACAATAATGATCGGTGTTTGGGTAAAATAAGGCGTTGAATTATCAAAGTTGCAATCCACCATCACATCAGGATAAAAGAAGTTTGAATTAATATTTAACTTCATATCAGAACCAAAAGGTTCGCAGGGCTTATTTTCTAGGTGATTACCAAATTTTCTTAACATATTCAATGCTATTCTTTCATGGTTTGCACTCGCCCCCGCCATTGCATAAATACAACCGTCGATTAACTCATGTTTTATGTCACGCGTTAATTCGCTCTTCAAATAGTCTTCTACACTGATTAATTCCGTGTTATTTATCGCTAACATCACATTGCTCCAAAATAATTGATGCGCTTTACAGTGGAGTGAAATCTGTTTTTTGTCAAGGTTGCTATTGAGTACGGTACTACTCATTTTTTATGCGATTGCTATACCAACTGTAGCGGTTTTTGCATAGTTCACCCT
Organism: Methylococcaceae bacterium; assembly: GCA_013140465.1. GTDB lineage: Bacteria > Pseudomonadota > Gammaproteobacteria > Methylococcales > Methylomonadaceae > Methylobacter_C. The sequence goes on along the minus strand of JABFST010000368.1, from coordinate 1,250 downwards.
AAGGACGTGTAAAATACCCCACACAAGCGTTACCTCAAACACTCCCCCAGATGGCAAAACTAAACCCCCAACAACAAGCCGCCGTTAAGGCTACCGACCACCCTTTATTAGTTCTGGCAGGGGCGGGCAGTGGCAAAACGCGGGTGATTACCGAAAAAATCGCTTATTTGGTCAAACAAGGTTTGCCAGCACGGCATATTGCCGCCGTCACCTTTACCAACAAAGCCGCCCGGGAAATGAAAAGCCGGGTCTCCAAATTGTTGGATGACCAACAAATACGCGGCTTGCGGGTGTCCACTTTCCATTCTTTAGGGTTGGACATCTTGCGTAAAGAACACAAAGTGCTGGCTTATAAAGCCGCGATTACCTTGTTTGACGAACAAGACAAGCTCACTTTGCTGAAAAGCCTGATTAACCACGGCGCAAAAGACTGTGACCTAGATTTGGTAGACAGCTATGCCCAGCACATCGGGCAATGGAAAAATGCCTTCGTTACCCCCGAACAAGCCTTAAAAACCGCTGACCACGCCATCGCCAAGCTGTATAACGACTACACGCGCAGCCTAAAAGCCTATAACGCGGTGGATTTTGATGACCTGATCCTGTTACCCGTGCTGTTGTTCCAACAACATCCCGCCGTGCTGGAAAAATGGCAAAATAAAATCCGCTATTTGTTGGTGGATGAATACCAAGACACCAACATCACCCAATACCAACTGGTGCGCTTGTTGGCAGGGTCATTGGGGCGGTTTACCGTGGTGGGCGATGATGACCAATCCATCTACGCATGGCGCGGCGCACAGCCGGAAAACCTCGCGCAATTGCAGAAAGATTACGCACGCTTGCAAGTGATTAAGCTCGAACAAAATTACCGCTCGACCGGACGCATCTTAAAAGTGGCAAACCAGCTGATCGCCAACAATCCCCACGCTTTTGAAAAACGCTTGTGGAGCGAATTGGGCTATGGCGACCCGTTACGCGTGTTAAGCCACAAAAACGACCAAGAAGAAGCCAAACAAGTGGTCTCGGAAATCGTCCACCACAAATTCAAGACGGGCAGCCGTTATCAGGACTACGCCATCTTATACCGGGGCAACCACCAATCGCGCTTGTTTGAACAAAGCCTGCGCGAAAACAACGTGCCGTATTTCATCAGCGGCAGCACCTCGTTTTTTGCCTATAGCGAAGTCAAAGACGTGCTGGCCTATTTGCGCCTGGTGGTCAACCAAGACGACGATGCCGCTTATTTG
>JABFST010000076.1 GCA_013140465.1 Methylococcaceae bacterium | reverse complement strand
TTTTTAAGGAGGAGGACTGAATATTTATGAATTAAGAGGAATTTAAAATACAAAATAATATGGATACTCAATTCCTATTCAGAAAATATAAAAAGCCTATTCTGCTAATGAGTAGTCTGGTGATTATGTACTGCGTATTTATAAGTGTAGTATTGCCGAGTTTATTAAAATCAAAAATACCGATATGGTTGCAGCAAGCCACAGCAACTCAAATAAAAATTGTAGATGTGCAAGTACAAGCCATACCTTTAAAAATAAAACTTAAAGGTATAGAGATTCAAGAATTAAACGGCAAAAAACTAATCACTTTAGATAGCCTACTAGTTGAATTGCGTCTATTACGAACAATAATGTACTTGACGCCAGTATTAGATGCAGTACAAATAAAAAACCCCGTTGTACAAGTCGTCAGAAATAAAAATGGTCGTTTTAATTTCCAAGATTTAATACCAAATAAAGCGGATAAAGAAACGCCAAAATCGACAACCGCAACGCCAATCATAATTGAAAATGTATCGTTAATAGCAGGTATGGTCACAGTGGACGATGGGTTTAGGGCAGAACCTTACGCTGAAACGATAGAAAATATAAATATAGAGCTAGAACATTTTTCAACTAAATCAGATGACGAAGGCCAGGTCAAATTATCGCTAGATATAAAATCAGGGGGACATATAGATTGGCAGGGGAGTTTAGGCTTAAGCCCTATTAATACAGCTGGGCATATAACAGCCGATAAAATTGGCTTGAATAAATTAATTGCAGCAGCAATGCCTGGCAATATGCCAATACAAATAAATGGCTACCAGCACATAGAAGCAGATTACAAACTCAGTAACGATGGTATTACTGTCAACAACGGAAATTTTGATTTAAAAGACTTACAAATCGATGTAAAAGAGACGGGTAAAACCTTGCTCAAGCTGCCATCGCTAGCAGTACAAGGCATAGATGTTGATCTTAACGAACAAACATTAAGTGTTACGCGCACGATTATGACCGAAGCCAACCTACAGCTAGACTTGGATGCACAGGGTTGGGAATATTATCGTGCACTCATGCCCAAAACCAACAACACTACCCAGCAAGCCAGTATAAATAAGCCGACAAAACCTTGGAAAGTAGCTGTTAAAGCCGCAGAAATTAATAAAATGGTGGTGAATTATAATGACCAACGCATAAAAAATGCCCAAGCCATCAGCTTACAGCCGATTAATTTCAAAATATCCGAATACAATAACCAATCAGGTGATGCGCCCTTTGGATTAGATATAAGCCTCAATAAAAGCGGAACCATTAAATTGAATGGTTCCATCAACACACAAGCCAAGCAAGTCAAATCAAACCTTGCAATTGCGGGTATCAAACTCGGTGAATTACAAGCCTATATTGCGCCAGATGTGCCGCTGCAAATCACTGATGGAACAATCAGCCTAGATGGCGTAGGCGTTATTGATCTAAACAAACCTGAGCAGCTGGAACTGAGTTTTAAAGGCAATACAGGGATAAGCAATTTGCTGATTAAAGACGCGGACGGCATGAAAGAATTACTTAAGCTACCCGAATTAAATGTGCGCGGTATTGATTTTAACTTAGGTAAACAAACACTGGGCATTGCCGCTGTTAGCTCTAAAGATGCCAACATTCAGGCGTGGATTAACCAAAATGGCGAAATTAATTACCAACAGTTATTGCCAAAACAAACCACTGAAACCAATGCCCAGGCCACACCGATAAACGCTCAAAATCAACCTTGGGATATTACAGTCAATGCACTCAATCTCAACAATTGGGGTGTTACTTTTCAAGACCAAACCTTAAAAAAACCCCTAGCAATACAAGTAAAACCTATAGATATAAAGCTAGAAAACTATAGCAGCAAAGGCACACAAAAAATGCCGGCGGTGATAAATATAGGCATCAACAAATCGGGATTAGTCACTGTTAAGGGCGATGCGGTGCTAGAACCCTTATCCGCCAAATTAGCGGTGAATGCCAAAAATATAGACTTAGAACAATTCCAAGCCTATTTTGAAAAGTTTGCGCGTATCGATGTGGTGGATGGTGCGGTCAATATCGATGGCGTATTAACCTTAGACAAACAGCCTAAAACAAAGCTGGACATACGTTTCAAAGGCAACACCCACATCAGCAACTTACTGACACGCGACCAAAACCAACATAAAGACCTGATTAAATGGGAAAACCTAAGCCTAAAAAACCTAGAATTCGATATGCTGGCACAGCGTTATAGTGCAGAGCTGCTAGAAATAGACAGCCCTTTTATCAGGGTGACAATAAACAAAGACAAAACCGCAAACTTTGATGAAGTTATCATCGCCCAACACACATCCAAGCAACATAGCCAACATCAGCCTAGCCAAGAGCCGCCCACTAAACTGCAATTCAAACTAGGTAAAATCCAAATAAACGATGGCTCGTCGGATTTTGCCGATTTTTCCCTGATATTGCCTTTTGCCGCGCAAATTAAAAACTTAGAAGGCGGCGCTAGCGGCATCTCCTCAGAACAAAAATCCAACGTTACACTAGACTTAAAAGGCAATGCTTACGACTTATCGCCTGTGGACATTAAAGGCAATATCAGCCCGTATCTCGGTGATTATCACGTCAACCTAAATTTTTCTGATATGCCTATGCCGCTAATGTCGCCGTATATGGTGCAATTTGCAGGGTATAAAGTCGAAAAAGGCAAACTGTCAGTAGGCATCAATTACAAAGTTAGCCATAGCGAATTAAGTGCTTCCAACAATATCCAAATAGACCAGTTTGAATTGGGCGAAAAAGTCGAAAACCCAAATGCCATCGATTTGCCCGTTAAATTGGCGGTTGCCCTGCTAAAAGATGCCAGCGGTAAAATAAAACTCGATGTCCCTATGTCCGGCAGTACCGATAAACCCGAATTTAGCTTGGGTAGCGTGATAGCAGATGCGTTGATGAACACGCTCAGCAAAGTAATCACTTCGCCTTTTAGCGCATTAAATTCAATGGCCTATGCCGATAAAGAAATGAGTGCGGTCGGTTTTGTATCGGGCTATGCTTTTTTGGATCAAGCGCAACGCGATAAACTCGATGCCTTATCTAAAGCTTTAAAACAAAAACAATCCTTAAACATAGAAATTAAAGGCGCGGCCTTTCAGCAACAAGATTGGCCTGTGATACGCGAAGATACCTTATATGTGCAGCTAAAAAAACGCCGCGCCCTAGAAATAAACAAAGAAGCAGAAACCAAAATCCGCGAAGAATATGTAGAATTGTCAGAAGAAGATTACAAACGCTTACTAACCGACATGTTTATCGAAAAATTTCCCCAATTGGTCAAAAAATCACTATTTGGCGTGCCTAGCCTAATACATCCCGAAGCGGGCGAATTTTTTACGGTTGCCAAACAAAACCTATTTACCATCATCAAACCAGAACAAGAACGGCTAAAAGAACTCGCCTCAGCTCGCGCCCAAAACATCGCCAAATATTTTGTTAAAAATGGCGGCATAGCGAGTGAACGCGTATACATACTGGATACCGTCATTGATCCTAAATGGCAAAACAACGCCGTGGTTAGCCGTTTGTCATTAAACGCAGATAATTAAACAGCCTTACAGAATCAGCACCCCAAAAAGTTTTGTAGTAACAGACCTGCGAGGTTTTATAAACCTCGCAGGTCTTAATCTGCCGCTCATGAGAAGTGAAAAAACAATCCTACCCCTTATTTTTTTCCAATACTTTCCTAGCCCGCACCTTATCAAGCACAGGCCGTAACGCCCTAGACACTTGCACCCACGCCGCATCTTTATCAGCAGCCGACATGATCCATTCAGTAGGAAAGCCTTGTATTGCTGCCAAAGGCAAGCCGTCCCAATCGGTTGCCCGCAAACAGATAGGCACTACCACTTGCTCTTGCCGTTGGTGCGCTGCTAAGGCTACCGTAAACTCTTCTAAATAACAAAAATCCGAGCCTACAAAATCAGGGCTAACCAAACATAACACCACATCGGCTTGTTGCAATTGGAGTTTAATTTCAGGCAACCACTCAGAACCCGCATCTATGCAACGGTCATCCCATAAAGTTAGCGATTCCAAGCGTATTAAAGGGGCTAGGGCTTTGTGCAAGGTTTTAAGATGTTCCAAATCGGCATGGGCATAAGACACAAAAGCGTTTACAGGTAGTTGCAAATCAGCGTTGCGGCGGCTGGGTTCTTCTACGCCATCCAATAAATCCGCAATTTTTACCCGTTTTTTAAGGGCTTTAATAAACACTTCTTGTTCACCTGCCTGTTCTGCTGTCACCAAATAATCATAGTCTTCAAACCCATCACACTCAGGTATCGGCACCAACTCTTCATACGCCAATTTGGCAAAATCCCCCACAATCTCCCGCAAGGTCGCGCGTATAAAACTCAAAAACCGCCGCCGTTCCTCACCGCTTACCGATACCCAAATTTTGCGCTCTTCCTTGTCCCAACGCACTAACGCGCGGGCTGCAAACACTAGCGGTTTAGCCAACAACATACCGCTGCGCCAATAATGCGGGCCATCAATATAATCATGTAGCTTAACCATCAGCCTAGGAAACACGCTGCTAGGCAAAAATTGCCTAAAATCACACACAAACTGTAAGGCCCAATCATCGGGTATTGCTGCCGTTGGTTCAGCACGCAATAATTGCGGCACACAATAAGTCTGGGGCTTAAGCATAAAACGCAGCTCAAATTCCTGCATAACACGCACGATATACAGCAACTTGTTCGGCGGATAAACAAACTGCCGGGCATCAGCAGGTTCTTGATAACGGCTATCATTAATGATGGCCGTCAAATCGGCTTCGTTTAACACACCGAGTTGCTCTGCTAATACAGTGGAATTAATCACCCGATACACGCCATTGGTCAGCCACAACGGGTTTAAAATATGAGTATCAAAACACGCCAAGTGCCTAAAATTAATCACCACCCCCAAATCATGCAAAAACTGCAATAACACTGTTTGGCTTAACGGCTTAGTAACACCATAACGCGCAGCAATGGTTTGATAAGCACTCGTATCGATATAATCTTCGGTCATCTCTACAAAATGGTTTTTAACTGCCAACCAAGTGCTAGGAAATGGCGTGCGGCGCGTAGCAGAGCTGACAATAGCCGTGCGCAACGCCGAGGTAAAAGCCTGTAATTCAGGCTCATAACCTATCGCACAAGAAAGCCGATAAAAACCCACTATCTGAGGGTATTTGGCTTGCAAGGTTTTACACTCAAGCTGAAAACTGGGGTTTTCGTCAATTTTATTCAACACCACCAACACCGGCGAAAGGCCGCCAAAACTTTCGGCATGTTTTAACCATTTTTCGGCTTGGTCATCATTCCGCGCATTCAGCAACAACACATAAATACTGCGCTCAGACAAAAAAAACTGGTGGGTTGCGTGCATCACTTCTTGCCCGCCAAAATCCCAACAATGGGCTAGCACTTGCCCGCCGTCATCCATCGTAAACGGCACGGGACAAATACGAATGCCGTGGGTTTGGCTTTCTTTAGGATCCAAGGCCAAACCGCGCAACCGTTTCACCAAAGAAGTCTTGCCCGCCGATGCTTCCCCCAAAAACAGCACTTTCACTTCATTTAAAGGCTGACCATCAGTGCTTAGTTCATCAAAATAATCCCGCACAGCTTCGGGAGAGTCCCGCGCGATTTCGGGGGGTGGGCAGATGAGGGGGCAGTCTTCGACGAAAATGCTTGGATCATCTGAAAAATCAGTTTCCCATTTAACTGGAATACCTTGCTGGATTAACCTGCGTAGTGGTCTGAGATCAGTGATGTTAGTATCACTGCAATCGAATATTTGCAAATTGCTCAAGGCCGCCAAGGGCGATAAATCGCTGATGTTCGTATGGCGGCAATAGAGTGTTTGCAAGTTGCTCAAGGCCGCCAAGGGCGATAAATCGCTGATGTTTGTATACCAGCATTCGAGTGTTTGCAAGTTGCTCAAGGCCGCCAAGGGCGACAAATCGCTGATGGTTGTATCGCTGCAATTGAGTGTTTGCAAGTTGCTCAAGGCCGCCAAAGGCGATATATCGTTGATGGCTGTCGAGTTGCAACGGAGTGTTTGCAAGTTACTCAAGGCCACCAAGGGCGACAAATCGCTGGTGCTTGTTTGGCTACAATTCAATGTTTGCAAGTTGCTCAAGGCCGCCAAGGGTGACAAATCACTGATGGTTGTATTCCAGCATTCGAGTTTTTGCAAGTTGTTCAAGGCCGCCAAGGGCGACAAATCGCTGATGGTTGTACTGCTGCAATTGAGTGTTTGCAAGTTGCTCAAGGCCGCCAAGGGCGACAAATCGCTGATGTTTGTACCGACGCATTTGAGTGTTTGCAAGTTGCCCAAGGTCGCCAAGGGCGATAAATCGCTGATGCTTGTAATGCCGCAATCGAGTGTTTGCAAGTTGCTCAAGGCCGCCAAGGGTGACAAATCATCCAAATCCCAATTCCCGCTTATATCCAACTCCGTCAACCAAACGCACTCTAGCAACTCAGGCGGCAAAACAGTCAAACTACAACGAGACAAATCCAAGTGTGTACTACGCTTAAGTATATTTTCAGCAATTCGTTCTAAAGCTTCTTCCGACATAAGCAAAACCCAATAAGCAGTTTATCAATACGCGCATTATGCGTGTTGCGGCGCCGTTTGCCTATCGCTTAGGGACAGGTTAAAAGCCTAAAAACCGCCTATTGTGTTGTAGGGGCGAATTTATTCGCTCAAGACCGCAAACCCGTCCACAACACCCTACCCACGCTAACAGCCGAAAAACCCAAACCCTAAAAACAGTATAATGGCTATCCAATTGCCATCATCGGAGCCACAGCTATGACTGAACCTTTAACCCCCCTGAGTTTTATCGGCATCGGCTTAATGGGCGAAGCCATGACCTTGCGCTTGTTGGCGGCAGGGCGCACGGTTTATGTTTGGAACCGTAGCCCCGACAAATTAAGCTGCGTCGTACAAGCAGGGGCTATCGCCTGTGCCACTTGCGCCGATGCGGTTAAAGCCGCGCCTGTGGTGTTAGTGTGTTTGGCAGATACTGCCGCCGTGCTGTCGGTGGTGCAGCAAACGGTATTGGCACACGCCAGCCGTGGGCAATTGCTGATTGATTTGTCGAGCATCCATCCTGCCACAACACGGCAAATGGCGGCTTGGGTATCCGAACAATGCGGTATGGACTGGGTTGATGCGCCTGTGTCTGGCGGTGTGCAGGGCGCAAATGCCGGCACTTTAGCGATTATGGCGGGCGGTGCCGCCGAACAGATAGACCGCGCCCGCACGGTGCTGGCGCCGCTATACCAACAACTGACCCATGTCGGCGCAGTCGGTACAGGACAAGTCGCCAAAATATGCAACCAAATGATAGTCAGCTGCAATGTGTTGGTGATAGCCGAAATGATGGCCTTGGCCCAGCAAGCGGGTGTAGACAGCCAGCAATTGCCGACTGCGTTGGCGGGTGGTTTTGCCGATTCTAAGCCTTTGCAAATCGTCGGCCCACAAATGGCTAGCGCGAGTTTTGAGCCTGTCAAATGGCGGGTGCAGACTTTGTTAAAAGATCTGACGATGGCGGTAGACTTGGCGGCGAGCGTGGGCAGCGCGACACCTATGTCCGGTTTAGCCGCACAGCTGATGCAATTACATGGGCTTAACGGCTATTTACAACACGATCCCGCCACTTTAATTAACTTATATGCCCAAAAAGATGCTTAAGTTTTCTGCCAATTTAAGCCTGTTGTTTACCGAAACCGAGCTTAGCCTACGTTTTAAGGCCGCCAAATTACAGGGCTTTAGTGCTGTAGAGCTGCAATTTCCCTATCAATTGGCTGCGCATACCTTAGCCGAACTGTTGGCGCAAGAAGGCTTAAAGCTGGTGTTGTTTAATGTTGCGGCTGATGATTTACTGCAAGGCGGCGAAGGTTTGGCGTGTGTCCCCAACAAAAAACCGCAATTTCGCTTAGCCTTGGAACAAGCGTATGCCTACGCGCAAGTGCTAAAGCCCGAAGTGATAAATGTGCTGCCCGGACGCTGCCACGATCTGCGCTTATACCCTGCCTATCTGGACACTTTGCAAGAAAACCTCGCCCTAGCCGCCGAAACCTTTGCGCCGCTGGGCATTAAAACGGTGTTTGAGGCCATTAACAGCGACGATATGCCCGGCTTTTTGGTGACGACGGGCGCACAGATGCTGGCGGTGCTGGCGCAAGTCCAACATGCCAACTTGTTTATGCAGTACGACATTTATCACGCTTACAAAATGGGCGCAGATCCTGCCGAATTTATCCGCCAGCACGCCGATAACATCGCCCATATCCAATTTGCCGATTGCCCAGGCCGAGGCCAACCCGGCACCGGGCAGATTGATTTTAAGCAAGTGTTTGGGGCGATAAGACAATCAACGTACAGCGGTTGGATAGGCGCGGAATATAAGCCGACTGGGGCGACGGTGGATAGTTTGGGGTGGTTTGGGAGTTAGGTTAGTGGAGTGCAACGGCTTTAGACGTTGCTGTGCCCTCGCTCCCAGCCTATGGCTCCCACGCCCCGAACCTATAGTTCCCACGCTCTGCGTCACTGCCATTAAGTTAAGCATTAATACTGTCAAAACAATGAGATAATAAACGAATTTGAGATTAATGATGATGGAAAAAAACAGCTCGCAGTTGAATTGAGCAGGGAGAGAATTGAAGCGGAAGATTTTAAGGCCCTTCATCGGGCAAACGACAACGCGTTCACTCGTGAAAGGAGCTTGTCCTTCGCCCTAACATTAGTATTAGTTTTGAGGAAAAGCGTGAAATCATTACAGAATGTAGCCAACGAAGCGATGATGTGGCTTGATAAGCTTCCCGTAACCGCCAGCGCGTATTCGCAGGCAAGATATAAGCTGAAACACACGGCATTCATTGACCTCAACCAGCGGGCTGTTGTCGATACGATGT
>JABFST010000434.1 GCA_013140465.1 Methylococcaceae bacterium | reverse complement strand
CCCATAGCATCATGCACCATTTGCTTATGGGGTCGGTGTTTATTAATTTTTAAGGGAGTGGGCGAGTTGTCTTAATCCGCCCAACTAGTAGTAAATTGGGCTAGGCCGAAGATTTTTGAACCTGTAGAATAACCAACTATTATCAATAGTTAATAAAAATCATTTATGTCGTTGAAGTCTATAGAAATATGTGCAGGTGCTGGTGGTCAGGCACTTGGATTAGAACGCGCGGGGTTTGAACATGTCAGCCTTGTTGAAATTGAGGCTCCCGCTTGCCAAACATTAAGGATTAACCGTGAACATTGGCACATTACAGAAGGCGACATCCGCCATTATTCGGCCACACAATGGCATGGCATTGATCTCTTAGCAGGTGGCGTACCTTGCCCACCGTTCTCAAAAGCAGGTAAACAACTTGGCGACCAAGATGAACGCGACCTATTTCCAGATGCGCTTAGATTAGTTTCTGAGTGCAAACCTCAAGCAGTCATGCTTGAAAATGTAAGGGGCTTGCTTGATTCTATTTTTGATGAATACCGCGCCAAAATAATCACCGATTTAAAAAAAATGGGTTATGTGGCTCAGTGGCGTTTAGTGTGTGCGAGTGATTTTGGTGTTCCACAATTGCGTCCGCGCGTCGTTTTCGTGGCGTTAAACAAAAATGCCGCCAATCATTTTAGCTGGCCCTCGCCACTTGTCAGCCAACCACCTACGGTTGGAGAAGCGCTATTTGATCTTATGGGGGTCAATGGTTGGCTTGGTGTAGAATCTTGGCAAGAAAGGGCGTGTGATATTGCGCCCACTTTAGTGGGGGGGAGTAAAAAACATGGCGGCCCCGACCTTGGGCCAACGAGAGCCAAAAAAGCGTGGGCTTCGCTTGGCGTTGATGGTATGGGGATAGCCGATCAGGCACCAGCAAAGGATTTTGTCGGTATGCCCCGCCTTACCGTGCGTATGGCAGCACGGATACAAGGATTTCCAGATGATTGGCAATTTAGTGGTAAAAAAACATCATCATATCGCCAAATTGGCAATGCTTTTCCACCTCCTGTAGCCTGCGCCGTTGGCACTCAAATTCAAGTCGCTCTAAATGCCGCAGCAAAAACTAAACTTAAACGGGCGTAATAATGGCAGAGGAAAAAAAACCTAGGGGTGGTGCGCGTGGCAAGCTTCGGGCGCATTTTCTAACCAACATTGGTCGTGTTATGAATTCTGAGGAATTGCGCGCGGTGGCAGACAACCAATCAGAATGGGCGCGTCGCATTCGGGAATTAAGAACTGAGGAAGGCTATTTAATCCTTACGCATAATGACCGTAGTGATTTAAAGCCTGGTCAATATTTGCTAGAAACAGCGAAGCCACAACCCGCCTTTGAACGTGCAATTTCCAAAGAAACTCGCGCTTATGTTCTCGATCGGAACGGGTTTACATGTCAAATGTGCGGGGCTGTTGCTGGTGAACAACACCCTTATGACTCAACCCGAAAAACGCGCTTGCATCTCGGGCATATAATTGACAAAAGTATGGGCGGCAGTGACGACCCCAGCAACCTTCGTGCGATTTGTTCAGTCTGTAATGAGGGAGCGTCTAATGCCACACTTACCCGGCCTGATTTGCAAAAACTTCTTATTCAAGTACGTCGGGCAACTTCCTCGGATCAGATTGAAGTTTTAAAATGGCTCATCACCAAATTTCCAAAACAAGCGCAGGGGTTAATTGACTAGTAAGCCCAGCAAGCACTTAGGCTGGGTTGTACACCCCCGTCCAGCAAAAACGCCCTTTATAAACAGTAAGCGGCTTATCACAAAGGCAATGCCTTTACCTTTAACCCAATTTGTCGAGGACTCGCCATGTTAAAACATCCGACCCTAGCCTACACAGTGCTGATTTTATCCTTGTGTTTTACCACCACCCCGTTTGCCAAAACTGAAATCACAATGCACGAGGTGTATTTGGCGGCAGAAGCGGGGCAATTTGCCCAAGCCCAAGCACTGATGGACCAGGTGCTGGCGGAGCATCCCAACAGTGCCAAAGCACATTTTGTTGAAGCTGAACTCTTGGCAAAACAAGGCGATTACAACAAGGCCCGCACTGAACTGGGTATTGCCGAACGCCTACAACCCGGATTGCCGTTTGTAAAACCCGAAGCCCTAAAATCGCTAAAAGCCAAAATAAGCCCGTCTGCTAGCAACTGGAAACTGCCGGACATCAAAAACCTGCCCTCAATCTTTAACAATCAATTTCCGACTTACTTGAAATATATTGCCTTTGGTTTTGTAGTTTTGCTAATTATGTGGATGAAACGACGCAATGCCCCAGCGAATTTTAAGATGGGTTACAGTGGCTCTGTCTATAGCTCAACACCGCCGTATGGTGCAGGTCAAGCCACCAGCAATGGCGCGGGGTCGGGCCTGATGGGCAGCTTGGCGACTGGAGCGGCTTTGGGTGCGGGGGTTGTGGCAGGTGAAGCCTTGATGCACAAATTTTTGGATGGCGACGGCCCGCGTGCAGGGCATAACTTCCAAGACGTGGATACTGATTCATCAACTCAAGCTGATGACTTGGGCGGCACCGACTTTGGTATCACCGACACTTCTTCTTGGGATAATGACACGAGTGGTGGTGGCGGCGACGATTGGACTTAACCACAAACGCTAACATAATAGTAACTATTCAGCATCTTGGGCACAACAGCCGTTCGCTGAGCGTAGTCGAAGCGAACAAACCAGCTTCGACTACGCTCAGCCTACGGTAAATTTGACTTATTAGAAGTCGCTCTGAATAGTTGCACATAATAACTGGCACGGCTTTAATCGCGGCTAAAGCCGCTCCCACACAAAAAACCCTAATCATTAAACCTGGGTACTACACAAATCAGACTATACCGAATGCGGTACTTAACCAAACCTTCGGTTTGCCCCGCTGGCGGCTAGCCGTTAATGCCCTGCCGGGATCTTGTTTTTGGTGGACAACTGCCGGCAAGGCGCATTAGACACTAAGGCGTGCTGGTCGATCAATAATGACGTGAGCAAGTCTAATTTCAGGGTCAATTCGCTCACTTGCCCTCTGAGGGCCTGCAATTCATCGTTGAGTTCTTCGATGTTGTCGTGGATGTGTTGGAAGTGGATTTGAAAATAAGGGTTGCGCGGCAACTCGGGTGCGTCGTTGTTTGTCGCCCCATCTGCCCGCGAGGTGCTTACTGTGTTGCCGCGTTGCTGTTCTAATAAGAGTTTTAGTTTAATCATTCGCTTGAAGTAGGTTTAACCAAAAAACAAGGGATAGGCGCGATGCCTACCCCCACCGTATCATCTAATGGCTTAAGATATACCCGCTGATGGCTGTGAGCTGCGCATCGCTTAAATGTGCAAAACTGGGCATCGCCATACTGTCAGGACGTTTTTTGCCGGGTGCTTTAGTCCAAGCGATCAAGCCGGACGGATCACCTGCATACAGTTCCTTAATTTCTTGCATAGAAGGCCCTACCGTCGGCAATGTGGCATGATGGCAAGCGGCACAATTTTGCTCAAAGGCTATTTCACCCGCACCGCGCGGTTGCTCTTCTAAAGCTTTGGCGGCTAGTTGCGCTTCTTCAGCGGCGACTTTTACGGCAGCTTGGTAATTGGCGGTTTTTTCCTTAATCGCAGATTGATGGTCTGCCAAGGCATTTTCCCGATAATCATGGCGGGCAATGCCCATCAACACCAAAGCACAAGCAAAGCTGGCAATAATGCGCTTAAAGTTGTCATCCAACAGATGGTCGGTGCGCGTTAGGTTTTGCCACATCCAATACACGGCGGGCAACGCGCTAGCCCCGCCCAACATCAGCAATAAAGTAAAGCCCCAGCCCATGCCTTGTGCGGGTAAGGACACAAACACCAACAAGCCTGTCAGCATTTGCAGCAGCGTTGCGCCAAAGGCAAAGGCATAAAAAAATCGGCGTACATCTAACAGCCGCACTTTGCTGAACTGCACTTCTTGGGCAAAGCTTTTGCGCCCCGTCCACCACACTAGCAACAAGGAGCTGGACAAAACCGTCGCCGACAGAAAATGCAGATAACGTTGGATAACGTTGGGCAACAGCAATGCCGATACAAAACCTTTGACTTGCGGCCACGCTTCTGGAAACAGCATGAGGTTGACATTGGTCATAAAGATCAACGGTATGAATAAAAACAAGGCCGTTTCCAACGCCGCAATGCCGATATGCAGTTCGGGGATATTGATAAAATGCCGCCACCAAAATTTGTGTACATAAGCCAATAAAAACGCCAACGTCACTAACGGTATCACCGCCATCCACATATCGCCGATCAGTGCGCTAGAGGCGTAAAACTGCGGGGCATAGAGCGTGTTAATTATCAGCAAGGGCGCAACACCCATCACCACTGCCATGCTTTTGTTGACGGTGACGAGTTGCATGATCCGGTACGCCAATTTTTCGTAGTCAGGGACTTTTAGGCCCCTAATCTGGCACACCAAGCTAAATAAAGACCCGCCTATCATCAGATGCACAAAGACGATGTGCACTAAAAAGGCCACGACGAGCAAAATCTCTAAAAAGCCTTCGGGCGCGGGTAAAGGTAAGGGGATGTCACGCGGGATGGGTGCAGCCATTAGTGTTGTTCTCCTTGATGGGTATCCAGATCGGGTATATTGCCGTAATGGGTAGCGGCAGAAATGAAGTCGGGGGCGGGTATGCCGTTGATTTGTGCGCCATTAAAAGCGGCGGCACGTTTTTGTAGGCTAGCCAAGTACACCGACAAAGCTTGCAATTCGGTTTTGTTGCCCGGAAACGGCGGCATGAAATAACGCGCACCGTGCATATTTTCAACATAAGCTGCGATGATGTCGGCTTGCCAGCGTTTGTCCCCGTACATATTCTTAAGTTGTCCGCGTATGCTGTTGATGCCATTAACGGTGTGGCAACGGCTACACGTTTGCTCAAACACTTCACGCCCGGCACTGACTTGGTTATCGGCGGTGATTTCGCGTATGCCCGCGTAAGTGGCGTGCTGCAAAATACCGTCGCGCTTCAATAAAGGATAATCGTCTACGCGCAGCCCGTTGGCATACATGTAGTTGCCGATAATGAAGGGTTTACGGATAAACTCACGCACCCGCTCAAACTGCCCCAACATTAACACCAGCACGACTAAAGACAGCGCGTATTTGGCACCGTGGACTTGTCCGGGGCGTTTAAACGAAGCCCAAGCCACCCAGCCCACAAAGGCCAATCCGAAAATTAATAGCCACTTGAGCTGGCTATTCCAACTGACATATTCTTGAGTAGTGACCGCCACGGGAATATTCGCCAACATGTGTCCGGGTATCACTTGATAATACCAAATAGCAGCGATTGCCAAAGCCAGCAGCCACGCGCCTGTCCATTTTGACAACACTTCCAAAACCGCACTGCGGAACGCCAATTCACGGCGTGTATACAGATAGGTCAGGCAGATCATGCTCATGCCGCCCATCACCATCGCTAGGGTGGTGCGAAACCCGAGTTGTGGGAAATACATGGGGTTAAACAAGCCCGCCAGCAGTGTGCGTTCTGTTTGCCAATTCCCTGTGTCCATCATAAAGCCCAAAATGGCGACAATAATCGCCATCGTAATCCATGAAAATGCCGCCAAAAACAAACCCAAACGCCAGTGTTTTAACTTGGCTTCGGGCTTATCGCGCGTGGATTCCCAGGTTAAGAAGTAGGCCATAATCAGGCTGACTTCGCTGACAAACACCAGCCATTCGACAAACCATCCCCAAAAAAACACGCGTATCAAACTGCCGATAGCGGCGGGGTTTATTAACGATGCGGAAAACCAGATCCCCACACCCGTCAGCGCACCGACAGTAGTGGTCACGATAAAAATGATTTTCAGCAAGCGAAAGGCTAGCGCATCCCAACGCTTGTCTTTATTGCGGATGCCGATATATTCCAGTAGGGCAATAATCGGTAAAGCCCCGACCGCAAGGGCGTGGTTGATGATGACATGTAAAATCGCATCGACGGCAATCAACATGCGATTGCCTATAAAATCGATATGAAAAATGGGAAAATCCATAAATACCCCGTAATAAGAACAATAAATGCTCGGACTTCACTTTTAAATGCAGCAAAGTTGGCACAGCGAAAACAAGACAGGGAAACTCTAGCAACAATGATGCCTGTTTATACAGGCCCAAGTTATTTTTTAAGTGTTTGATTTTAAGTGGCGGGCTGGGACGGGAGTGAAGACGATAAGCAGGGGCGGCAGTTATGACCGATAAGGCGAGTGTCTAATAACAAGACACCCGCCATAATAATAGACACTCATTGGGTAATTTCTTGGCACAAGCCTTTATTGGGACAGACTGCGACAGCTTGCCGCGCGGCAAAATGTCATATTTTTTCAGGAGTTACAGCGTGCTAGACTGTACTCACTCTTAAAGCAGTGCTACCTCCTAAAGGGTATTAAGGGTTTTTGTGCGGGTAATTTTATTGCCCGCATTTTTTTTGCCCGCCATTTAGGCTAGCCAGTGAAGACGGGACATTTTGTCGCGCGGCAACTTGTCGCATGTTTAAATAACTAAGGTCACGTTAGAATCAGCCGATTCTCGCTTAACGTTTTACCTACAACTTTTACAGAGGCACTATCATGTTGAACCAACCGGACTTTCTTTCCCTACGCCAGCTTGATCTGGAAAACAAGCTGATTTTGCCGTCCACCCAGCTCTATAAACAAGCTTGTTTTAAGCTGAATGTCTTATATGAAAATATCCGCAACTTTATAATTGACGCCCACAGCACCATCGCTGCCGCCGCCAGACAGGTTTACGACGATCCCATACCTACGCTGACCGCTTGGTATGAACAAGCCGCCAGCACGACTACCTTGCTGTACGCGCAAGCGCAAACTACGCTGCTGCCTGTTTACCAAAGCTGGCAAGTTAAGGTGAATGTCAGCAAAGCACGCACTGGGCAATATCTGCAAGCGTTTTGGGAAAACCCCGAACAAGTCACGTTAGCCACTTTAGAGCCTATCAAAGTGTACTTAAGCTCGGTAGGCCAACAATCGGAACGTTACTGGCAAAGTTTTATCCAAAGCCCAGAACAGTTCATCACCGACGCCCTCGCCCCTATCAACAACTATCTGGGCGGCTTAAGCGAACATGCCGAAGCCATTTTAATAAGCAATTACTATGCGCTGGTGAATGTGTTTAATATGCTGATGGCACAACCTGCCGCCGCCTTGCAAGCCTTGTACAACAAATCGTTGTCGGCCTTGTTGGATGTGTATTTTGATGTGGTGTCGTCGTTGATGACTATGCTGTAAGCGCTTGCAGCAGATTCGGTTTTTGACATAAACCTACACAGCCTTTTAGGCGTGTAGGTTTTTTTTTGACTGCGTCTAAAGCCGTTGCACTCCAGACCTTATGGTAACTTTACCTATGTTGCTGAGTCCCCGATTCATCTAAGCTTTTGGCTACATTGGGTTGCGTTTCGGTGATTGATTCAGACATCACCTGCTGTTCGTTAAACAGTGCAGACCTTTGGCCTGTTGGAATCATCAACCGAGTCAATTGGCGGTTTTTAAACCAGACTAAAACCCGAAAGCCCAGCAATATACAGAGTATGACCAAATAAAACAGCGGTTCTGCCATATTACCTTTGAGTTGCCAGTAATAGTGGATAATCACCGCAGCTGCCGCCAGATAAATGAATCGGTGCAGTTTTTTCCAGTTTTTGCCCATGCGCTTTTTGGCGTATTTGGGCGATGTCAGGGCTAATGAAAAAATAATAATAAAAGCCAACAGCCCAAACCAAACATATTGGCTTTCAATAATATCAATACCAATCACTTGCCACGCGAGGGCATGATCCACCAGCAAATAGACCAGTACATGCAAGCTCGCATAAAAGAACGCATACAAGCCTAATAGTTGCCTATAATCTGCCATGCCCCGCCATTTTGTGAGGGTTTGCAAGGGCGTAATAGCCAAGGTCAGCCATAACAACCGTAACGACCAATCCCCAAGGCGAATATGTAGGGCTTGAATAGGGTTAGCCCCTAAATTGTCGCAAGCGGTATCGATAAGCAACCATAGTAATGGCAGTAAACAAACACCTAGCATTAAAGAGTATAGATTGTTAAATCGGAATGTCATCAGAAAAAATGCCGCAAGTCCATACCGCTATACAAAGATGCCACTTCATTACCGTAGCCATTAAATAATTCCGTTTTTCGACGCGGCGTAAAAAAACGGCTGCCTAATTGGCGTTCACTGTATTGGCTCCAACGTGGGTGGGCTACGTTAGGATTGACATTGGCATAAAAGCCGTAATCCTTGGGTGCAAATAGATTCCAAGTTGTCATGGGGGCTTTTTTTAACAACTCGATTTTGACTATCGCTTTAATACTTTTAAAACCATATTTCCAAGGCACAACCAAACGCAACGGCGCACCGTTTTGTTTCGGCAGATGTTCGCCATACATACCTACCGCCAATAGCGTCAGCGGGTGCATGGCTTCATCCATGCGCAAACCCTCAACATAAGGCCATTCCAACATGGAATTGGCGAATTGCTTGGGCATAGTTTGTGGTTGATAGACAGCGGTAAATTTTACAAACTGCGCCGTCGATAAGGGTTTTACCCATGTTAATAAACGGGACAACGGAAAACCCACCCAAGGCACAACCATAGACCACGCCTCGACACAACGGAGACGATACACATACTCCTGTAGGCTTTGCTTTGCCAATATATCTTCCAGATAATAGCTTCCGGGCTTTTCCACTTCGCCACTGATTTCTACCGACCAAGGATCGGTCACTAGATTTTGCGCCAAGCGGCTAGAATCAGTTTTATTAAATGAAAACTCGTAATAATTAGTATGGTTTTTGGCTATTTCAGCGGGGGTAACAGTCAACGCACGCGTACTAACAGGGCTTTTAGGCAAATCCGTCCAAGCAGACGATGCGCTAGCGGCTAATGCAGATGAAATACCTCCACCAC
>JABFST010000326.1 GCA_013140465.1 Methylococcaceae bacterium | reverse complement strand
TTTTCCATGTGTTGGGCAATGTCGCAATGCACCAAATAGGTTTTGTCACCCGGCGGCAAAATTAATGTACCAGAAATTTTGGAGGGTCCAGAAGCTTCTAAATGGAACATGCCTTTGGGGTACAGGTATTTAGGTAAACCGTGCATCATCCATTGATGGCGAATTTTATCTTCGTTGACAAAATGCACAGTCAATTTGGTACAAGGCTTAAAGTTAAATTCTTGGGTATCAAAAGCATACATACGGCCAGGAAATTTTTCCGCATATTTATGGCCAGCGTGGACGGTAATTTCTTTGGTCTCAGAGATGCTGTCGCAGCCGCCAGGCAAGGTATCGGCGTTTTGCCCCATAACCATGCCGCCCGCCATATCCATTAAGTGACCATCACCGTGATTCATGAGCATACCGTCATGCTCTTCATATTCCACCGCCATCACGGGCAGGGAAAAAAGCACGCTCAGCGCTGCAACCGACAATAACTTCACCATTACTTGTTTCCTCTTTCGCTAAACTTCAACAATACGTTTGTACACACGATGGCAGATAATTGCTTATAGCCGATAAGCCCAGTTGCCCGAATCGGGATACAGTGGCTTAACCCAGTTCGCACGCGACCCTTAAGTGCTGATGAGGAGTCGTGTGCGGAACCCTGATGGCTAAATTAATCTTTAACTTTCTTAAAGATTTCATCCACTTTGGTTTTAAAGCCTTCGTTAGACAAATACAGCACATACAAACCGGCAAAAGCAAAAAACGCATAAAGCAATAAGCTGTTTTTGCTTACAGCCTGACCGCCACCGGCTTTAAAGCCCATGTGTACGTCCAATCTTTCGCCTTGGCTACGGTTTTCAGTATCGTTAGGATCGGGGACTAAAGTAATGTGGATCAAGTATTGGCCCGCTTCCGCCACGCCGTTTTTCAGTTCCAAATTGACAGAGCCTGATTTGTGTTTGGCACTAGGCAAAAAGAACACGCGCGTACCTTCAGGTTCTTTGGTGACTTCAAACTCCACCAACATGTTGCGGTATTTGAGGTCTTGGTAATCGAAAACCAGCTGCGTCAAAGTGTTTAAGCCTGGCAATTTGCCGCAAAATTCTTCTGCCGGAAACGCACTAGGTTGGTAAGCGGTGTAATGCACCCAATGGCTAGGTTGCAATTCAAACTTACATTGGTCAGTATCCGTACCCGCCGCACCACCATGCGCCCATACCGATGCTGAAAAAATCAGGCCCAACAAACCGAGGCCCGCCTTCCTTAATAATTGTTTTGTCTTCATAATTCCTTCCCGTTTTGATAAAAAATTATTATTATATGAATCGTTTTAACGCTCTTGCTTATCTTTGACGCCATCAAAAATAGCCCTACTGCTATAGCCTCCTTAAGCTATAACGATGCCAACTCTAGCACACACCCTTACCTAAATAAAGGAATTGATAGGAAACCCGCTGCCAAGCCGCATTATATAAGCAAATAGTAATGCACTTATTGCGCCCTTGCTATCCTCGCCCCCTTTTCGTAGACTTAAACCACTAAATTTAAACGGAGCCTAAAAAATGTCATCTTTGACTACCTCTACCGCGTGGGCGGCCTTACAAAGCCATTACCAAGAAACCAAAAACCTTTCCCTACGCGATGCTTTTAAAAGAGACACGAATCGGTTCAGTAAATTTTCGCTAAATTTTAACGACATCTTGTTTGATTATTCCAAAAACCTCATCACCGAACACACCCTGCCCTTACTGCTAGACCTAGCCCAAGAAACCCAATTAGCCGCAAAAATGAAAGCCCTGTTAGCTGGTGAAAAAATCAACACCACCGAACAACGCGCCGCCTTACACACCGCCTTGCGCAACCGCAGCAACACACCTATCTACATGGATGGCGTAGACGTGATGCCTGATGTCAATCGGGTGCTGGCAAAAATGCGCACTTTTTGCCATGCCGTGCGTTCTGGCGAATGGCGCGGTTATACGGGCAAAGCCATCACCGATGTCGTCAATATTGGCATAGGCGGCTCTGGTTTGGGGCCCAAAATGGTGTCGATGGCACTGACCCCTTATAGCTCTGCGAGCTTAAAAGTGCATTACGTTTCCAATATTGACCAAACCAATATAGTTGAAGTCTTAAAATCACTGTCGCCAGAAACCACGCTGTTCATCATTGCGTCTAAAGTGTTCAACACCCAAGAAACCATGATGAACGCCAAATCGGCGCGCAACTGGTTTTTAGCCGCCGCAAACGACCAAACTGCCGTAGCCAAACATTTTGTGGCAATTTCCACCCATGCCGAAAATGTCGCCAACTTCGGCATTGATACCGACAATATGTTTGAATTCTGGGACTGGGTCGGCGGACGCTATTCGCTGTGGTCAGCCGTCGGCCTGTCTATCGCCTTGTACATAGGCATGGACAACTTTGAAGAACTCTTGCAAGGCGCACACGAAGCCGACCTCCATTTTAAAGACGCGCCATTATCTGAAAACATCCCCGTTATCATGGGCTTGCTGGGCGTTTGGTATAACAACTTCTTCAATGCCCAATCCCATGCTTTGCTGCCCTACGACCAATCCATGCGTTATTTTGCCGACTATTTCCAACAAGGCGACATGGAAAGCAACGGTAAAAGTGTCACGATGACGGGTGAAAAAGTGGACTACAGCACGGGCCCGATT
>JABFST010000466.1 GCA_013140465.1 Methylococcaceae bacterium | reverse complement strand
AGTCATCACGCAGCACAAAGGGGTACAACATGGGCGCGAAACACACTTTAGTCGTCATCGGTAATGGCATGGTAGGCCAGCATTTTTTGACCAAGCTGGTGCATAGCGGCATCAGCCAAAACTTTAGGATTGTGGTTTTTTGTGCAGAATCGCGCCCTGCCTACGACCGTACCCATTTATCGGAGTGTTTTGTGGACAAAACCACCGATGACCTTGCCTTGGCAGAAGCAGATTTTTATAAGCACCATAACATTACCCTGTATTTGGGTGACAAGGCCGTAAAAATCTACCGCCGCTCAAAAATCATCATTTCAGAACAAGGTTTAACCCTACGCTATGACAAACTGGTGTTGGCAATGGGTTCTTATCCTTTTGTGCCACCTATTGCTGGACATGGGCGTACACAATGCCTGGTGTACCGCACTGTGGATGACTGGAATGCGATAAAGGCAGCAGCCAAAAACAGCGCGGTCGGTGTGGTGTTGGGTGGCGGCTTGTTGGGATTAGAAGCAGCAAAAGCCCTAACAAGCTTAGGTTTGCAAACCTATATTGTGGAACTGTCCCCCCGTCTGATGCCCACACAATTGGATGACACGGGCAGCGCGATGTTACGGCAACAGGTTGAAGCGTTGGGCATTAAGGTCTTAACAGGCAAAAATACCCACTTAATCAGTCAGGGACAACAATGCCTACATAAACTGTGCTTTGCCGACGGTAACGAGCTGGAAACCGATATGGTCGTGTTTGCGGCGGGCATACGCCCACAGGATGAAATTGCCCGCGATTGCTCATTAGATGTGGGTGCGCGTGGCGGCATCGTCATTAACAACCAATGCAAAACCTCCGACCCCAACATCTATGCCATAGGCGAATGCGCATTATGGGGCGGCGCGATATTTGGCCTAGCCAGCCCCGGTTATGCTATGGCGCAAACTGTGGTCGCCGATTTGGCTGGGCAGCCTAGCCAGTTTCTGGGGGCAAAAATGTCCACACACCTCAAATTGCCGCATATTAATGTGGTCAGCATGGGCGATGTCCACGCCAAAACACCCGGCGCGGTTGTCTATAGCTATCAAAATGGCGCCAACGGTGTGTATAGGCGCTTGGTCGTCAGCACCAATGGCAAACAGTTGCTAGGTGCGGTCTTAGTGGGCGATGTGTCTGCTTATACCCGCTTGTTGCCGTATTTTGCCGTATTTTGCCGACAACTTGGAACTGCCCTCAGAACCCGATACCCTCATTTTGCCGCAACGGCCTACTAACAACGCAGGTTTTGACATTTACCCCCTGCCCCGCCCATCTACCACGCACTTGTATTACGACTTGGACAATAACGCGGCCTGTTTGGCGTGATAAATCCCTACGCCAACAGCATCGTTTTACCCTAAAAAGTGTGGTTTCATGTTAAATTGACTGCCGTTTTGTGTTGTTGCCCAGTGGCGGCAACCTCGCCATGCCCCTCTACCACTATGAGACCACTTCGTGCCTAACCGCAATCACCTAGCTAATGACATGGGTACGCAACATTACGCCACCCAGTTGGGCATTTACGATGAAATGTATGCCACTGAAAACAAAGCCCTGCCGCATTGGGAACGCTTTATGGCGGCCTTGGAGGCAATGGGCAGCGAACAGTTGGAATTGCGCCGCCGCGAAGCCCAACGTTTGTTGCGCGAAAACGGGGTCACTTACAATGTGTACGGCGATGCCCAAAACCTAACCCGCCCGTGGCGGCTAGACCCCGTCCCCTTATTAATCAGCAGCGAAGAATGGGCCATCATTGAAGCGGGGCTTAAGCAACGCGCCGAACTGATGGATCTGATCTTAAAAGACCTCTATGGCCCGCAAAGCTTATTGAAAAAAGGCTTGTTGCCCGCCGAACTGATTTTTGGGCATGATGGCTTTTTGCATCCTTGCGTAGGTGCTTTGCCCAAGCAACAACGGCATCTCACGCTATATTCCGCCAATTTGGCGCGTGGCCCCAATGGGCGCATGTGGGTGTTAGACGACCGCACCCAAGCCCCTTCCGGTTCGGGTTATGCCTTAGAAAACCGCACCGTGATGACGCGGGTGTTGCCCGATATTTTTCGGCAAACCCAAGTGCGCCGCTTATCCGGTTTTTTTCATGCCTTACAACAAGGGCTGGTCGATATTGCGCCGCACAATAAAGAAGACCCGCGTATCGTGGTGCTAACGCCGGGGCCTTTAAATGAAACCTATTTTGAACACGCGTATCTTGCCGCCCAACTGGGCTTTACCCTCGTGCAAGGTGGTGATTTGACCGTGCGTGATGGACGGGTGTGGCTTAAGTCACTGGCTGGACTGCAAGCGGTGGATGTGATTTTGCGCCGTGTCGATGATTCGTTTTGCGACCCGCTGGAAATGCGCAGCAGCTCACAACTGGGCGTGGCGGGCTTGTTGGAAGTGGTGCGCCGAGGCCATGTCGCCATTGCCAACCCATTGGGCAGCAGCATTTTGGAAAATCCCGGCCTGTTGGCCTTTTTGCCACGCTTGTCGCGCCATTTGTTAAGCCAAGAACTCAAATTGCCGTCGATAGCCACTTGGTGGTGCGGGCAACGCCGCGAACGGGAATTTGTGCTCAAAAATTTGGACAGCTTGGTGATTAAGCCCATCAACCGCAGTTTGGGCAACCATGCCGTGTTTGGCGGCAGCTTAAGCAATGCCGAAAAAGAGCTGTTACGGCAGCAAATTATCGCCAAACCGCATTTGTTTATCGGCCAGGAACAAGTCAGCTTTTCAACCTTGCCCGCGTTTATCGACCACCACATCGAGGCGCGTAACGCCGTGTTGCGCAATTTTGTCGTGGCTAGCGGCAATGAGTATGTGGTCATGCCCGGCGGACTGACCCGCGTTGCCCGCCAAAAAGACAATTTTGTCGTATCTAACCAAGCGGGCGGCATCAGCAAAGACACTTGGGTGCTGGCTAAAGAACCCGACAAACCCCTCAGCATTTGGACCCAAGCCCGCCGCCCACAATTGCTGGACGTTGCCAGCGAACCGCTGACGAGCCGTGCAGCTGACAATTTGTTTTGGGTAGGCCGCCATTTAGAGCGCGTCGAAGCCACCACGCGGCTGTTGCGGACGTTATTGCAAAAACTCAGGGAAGCCCTAGAGTTTAAGGACTCCATCGACACCCAATGTTTGGCGGTGTTGTTGCGCACGCTGACGCAAGTGACAGGCACTTACCCCGGTTTTGTCAAATGCGCCGACAGCCTGTTGCAAGCCCCAGAGCAGGAACTGCTGGTGTTGGCAAAAGACGGCAACCGCAAAGGCTCGTTAACCGCCAATGTCCAAGCCTTTGGACAGGCTGCGTTTAACATCCGTGATTTATGGTCGCATGACACTTGGCGCAGCATAGACAATATCCAACGGCGTTGGCAGCAGCGTGTGGTCAATGTTGAGCTGGGCGTAGAACAACTGCAAAAAAATCTCGACGACTTGCTGACGGGTATTGTGGCCTTTACCGGACTCACTGCCGAAAGCATGACCCGCGAAGCGGCATGGCTGATGCTTGATAGCGGACGGCGCTTGGAACGCGCCTTGGCCTTGATCGCCTTGCTGCGCTCCAGCTTGGCCTTGCGCCATGAAGAACCCCTGCAAAACCAAGTGCTGGAAGCCGTGCTGGTCGCCACCGACAGCCTGACCATTTACCAACGCCGTTACCGCGCCGTGCTGCAATTGCCTATGGTGCTGACTCTGCTATTGCTGGACGAAACCCATCCGCGCTCATTGGCCTACCAATTGCGGGAGCTGACCGCCCATATTGGGGTGTTGCCGCGCAGCAAGGGCAAAAGCCCGCTCAGCGAAGAAGAAGCCATCGTTTTAAAGGCTTACACCGATTTGCGCCTGTGCAATATCCAAGAACTGATACTAGCGACCGACAATGCTGGCATCTACCCGCGCTTGGAGCAGCTCTTGGCTGACACCACGCAATTGCTATGGCGTTTGGCGGAAGTGATTGCAGCGGCATATTTTAGCCATGCCCAAACCTCCCAGTTGATGGTGCAAACCGCCACCGAGGACGAATTGTGAAATATCGCATCACCCACAGCACCCTATACCATTACAGCCAGCCCGTGGGCTTGTGCCAAAATGAAGCGCGTTTGCAACCGCGCAATGTCGCCTACCAACGCTGTGAGCATAGCCATTTTGACATCAACCCCAAGCCCTTGGATCTGCGCGAGCGCACCGATTTTTTTGGCAACCGGGTCGCCTATTTCGCCATCCAGCAAGCGCATACACAATTGGTTGTCACCGCCATTAGTGATGTCACCGTGTTGCCCAAACCCAACCGCCCAGAACAATTTAGTGCTATTTCTTGGGAGCAGGTGCAAACCTGGTTACGCGAAACCCCGCTGTCAGGTTCAGGACAACAGGCCGAATTTTCGCCCGAATTGTTTGAAGCCAGACAATATGTGCTGGACTCGCCGATGATCCCAATCAGCCCGGACGTGGCCCAATATGCACAAGCGTCGTTTGTACCCAACCGCCCGTTGGTTGAGGTGGTGCATAACCTTATGGGGCGTATTTTTAATGATTTTACTTATGACCCCAGCTTTACCACGATAGCGACGCCGCTAGCCGATGTGCTTAAATTTCGGCGCGGCGTATGCCAAGATTTTGCCCATTTGGGCATCGCCTGTTTACGCGCGTATGGCTTGGCGGCACGTTATATCAGCGGTTATGTAGAAACCTTACCCGAACCTGGCAAAGCCCGCTTAGTCGGTGCCGATGCTTCCCATGCCTGGTTTTCTGTCTATATTCCAGACACCGGATGGCTGGATTTTGACCCCACCAACAACACCATGCCCTTAGAGCAACACATCACCTTGGCATGGGGTCGGGATTTTGCCGATGTCACGCCGCTAAAAGGCATAGCATTTGGCGGTGGGCAGCATACCCTGACCGTATCGGTGGACGTGTTGCGCCTAGACTGATAGTCTTGGCATAATTTTAGCTAAGTAATGGCTGATTACTGTAAACCCATCTTCAGCGATTACTTTTTCAAGCACCTTATCGCTGAAGACCGTACACACAAATCTCGGCGATTACTTTTTAACTTAACCTTAAGGAGTTTATTTTTATGAGTACCCTGCATCTTATCGGTGGAGAAAAAGGTGGCGTAGGCAAATCGGTCGTGGCACGCTTATTGGCGCAATACCTGATTGACCATGAACTGCCGTTTATTGGTTTTGACACCGACCGCTCACACGGCTCGTTGTTGCGCTTTTACAGCGACTATGCCTCACCGACTGTGATTGACGACTACCAAAGCCTAGATGCGATCATCGAAGCCGCCACCGAACACCCCGAACAACGCATATTGGTGGATTTGGCTGCGCAAACCCACTACCCCTTGGCGCAATGGATAGCCGAATCGGGTGTGTTGGAATTGGCTGAAGAATTGGGCATTACCATAAACTACTGGAATGTCATGGATTCGGGCAAAGATTGTGTGGATTTGCTGGACAAACTGCTGGATCAGTTCGGTCCTAAACTGAATTATATTTTGGTGCAAAACCAATTGCGCGACGACACCTTTAACATTTTGGAATACTCCGGCGTTAAAGACCGCGCCTTGGACTTAAACGCCAAAGTCATCACCTTAAAACGCCTCCATGCGCCGGTCATGACTAAAATTGACAGCCACAGTTACAGTTTTTGGGCCGCCAAAAACAAAGATGCCGATAGCTTAAACGGCTTAGGTTTACTAGAACGGCAACGGGTTAAAATTTGGCTAAACCATGCTTATAAAGAGCTGGATGGGCTAACGGTTTAAACCTAACTGCCCGCAGTTAAGCGCCTTACAACGGCTAAACTGTGGGCAACTGCTGATAGATTTATCGCATTAAACCACCCATCATGCCCGAATGACCGCACCCGCCGCGCTCATCGGCATGACGGGTGGCATGAAATAACCGTTAGCTTTATAAGCTTATGGTTTAAAATGGCAGAACCCCCTAGCCCCTAACCAACGGCACTCACTATGCCGTAGCGGTTTTGTTGTGCAACGGCCTAACACCGCCGTTGCCTAGGCTTTTTATGAACACCTTTTGGAACACTACGATGGCAAGCAATTCTAGCAGACCCACTTCACCGCATTTGCAGGCGTACAGGTTGCCTTTAACAGGCATCATTTCCATCACCCACCGCATGACGGGCGTTATGTTGTCGGGCGGGCTACTGTTTTTTGTTTACATCATCTCTGCGCTGGCGGGCGGTGCCGATAGTTACGCCGCCATGCAAGACCTGCTGGGCTTTTGGTTATTCCGCTTAGTCTATTGGGGTTTTGTGTACGCGCTGTTTTTTCATTTATGCCACGGCGTGCGCCATCTCATCTGGGATACGGGCAAAACCTTTGACCGCAAAACCCTAGATCGCTACGCGATGATTGAACTCGGTTGCTCACTTGTCCTCACCTTGATGACCCTCATTTTTGTCTAAGCGGAGACTGTTATGGATTTAAGATCACCTTTAGCCACTGTGCGCGGACTCGGCTCGGCAAAAACCGGCACCACGCATTGGTGGATGCAACGGGTCAGTGCCGTTGCCCTCGTGCCGCTGACTTTGTGGTTAATCACCTTTCTGGATATGAGCCTGAATGCGCCGTTTGCTGACACCTTAACTTGGCTGACAACGCCGTTTAACACCGTGTGCATCGTTGCGTGGATCATCGTGGCGTTTTACCATGCCGCGCTGGGCTTGCAAGTGGTCATCGAAGATTATATCGCCGCAGAAGGCATCAAAATTATTGCGGTTTGGGCTGTCAACCTCAGCTTTCTGTTTTTGGGCCTCGCCGCGTTGTTGGCGGTGTTCCGTACACTTACCATAGGCTAACTTATGTCGGCAGAAACTAAAATTATTGAACACACTTACGATGTCGTGGTCGTGGGTGCAGGTGGTGCGGGCTTACGCGCCACTTTAGGCATGGCGGAAAAAAACCTTAAAACCGCGTGTTTAAGCAAAGTATTCCCCACCCGTAGCCATACCGTTGCTGCCCAAGGCGGCATCAGCGCGGCCTTAGGCAATATGGGCGAAGACGATTGGCGCTTTCACATGTACGACACCGTGAAAGGTTCGGACTGGCTAGGCGACCAAGACGCTATTGAATACATGTGCCGCAACGCCAAAGAAGCCGTGATCGAGCTGGAACATTACGGCGTGCCGTTTTCGCGCACCGCCGACGGCAAAATCTACCAACGCGCCTTTGGCGGCATGACCACCCATTATGGCAAAGGCCAAGCCCAACGCACTTGCGCCGCCGCCGACAAAACTGGTCACGCGATCTTACAAACCTTGTACCAACAAGCCCTTAAAAACAACGCTGAATTTTTTGTCGAATACATCGTGCTGGACTTAATCATGCAAGACGGCGAATGCCGTGGCGTATTGGCCTGGTGTTTGGATGACGGTTCGCTGCATTTGTTTAAGGCCCACGTCACGGTATTGGCGACAGGCGGTTATGGGCGCAGTTATTTTTCCTGCACCTCCGCGCACACGGTCACAGGCGATGGCAACGCGATGGTCTTACGCGCGGGCCTGCCGTTACAAGACATGGAATTTATCCAATTCCACCCCACGGGCA
Organism: Methylococcaceae bacterium; assembly: GCA_013140465.1. Taxonomy (GTDB): domain Bacteria; phylum Pseudomonadota; class Gammaproteobacteria; order Methylococcales; family Methylomonadaceae; genus Methylobacter_C. The sequence continues at coordinate 1,397 of JABFST010000466.1, read as the reverse complement.
TATACGGCTCGGGTTGTTTAATCACCGAAGGGGTACGCGGCGAAGGCGGTTATCTGACCAACTCCGAAGGCGAACGCTTCATGGAACGCTATGCGCCCTCAGCCAAAGATTTGGCCTCGCGCGATGTTGTTAGCCGCGCGATGACGGTAGAAATCCAAGAAGGCCGTGGCGTTGGTAAAAATAAAGATCATATTTATTTGCACATTGAGCATTTGGATCCGGCGCTGATCCACGAACGTTTGCCCGGCATTGCCGAAACCTCCAAAATATTCGCGGGCGTGGATGTCACCAAGCAACCCATTCCAGTATTGCCAACCGTGCATTACAACATGGGCGGCATACCGACCAACTACAAAGCCGAAGTGGTCACTTTAGACGGCGACAACCCCGACAAAATTGTCCCCGGCTTAATGGCTATCGGCGAAGCGGCGTGCGTATCCGTGCATGGCGCTAATCGTTTGGGTTCAAACTCCCTGCTGGATTTAGTCGTGTTCGGACGATCTGCCGCGATCCGCTGCGCCGAGCTAATCAAACCCAACACCGCCCACAAACCATTGGCAGCCGATGCCTGTGATGCGGCGTTGACGCGCTTTAACACAATCCGCAATGCCTCAGGCAGCCGCAGTGTCGCGGACGTGCGCTTAGCCATGCAAAAAACCATGCAGAGCAAAGCCGCCGTCTACCGCACCCAAAGCACGCTAGACGAAGGCATAGCCGCTATGACCGACATCCAACAAAGCTTTGCCGATATAGTCGTTAAAGATAAATCGCTGATTTGGAACACCGATTTGGTTGAAGCCTTAGAACTCGACAACTTGCTTAGCCAAGCCGTCGTCGCCATCAACGCCGCTGGCAACCGCCACGAAAGCCGGGGCGGTCATGCGCGTGAAGATTACCCCAACCGCGATGATGACAACTGGCTAAAACACACCCTGACTTGGTTTAACGGCAGCGAACTAAAAATCGATTACCGCCCCGTGCATTTATACACATTAACCGACGAAGTGGCGGCTATCCCACCCAAAGAGAGGGTTTACTAATGGCTGAATTTACCTTGCCGAAAAACTCGGTGCTAACACCCGGCAAAACCTACCAAGCACCTGCTGGCACAACCAATGTGCGCCGTTTTGAAGTGTACCGTTGGGATCCCGATAGCGGCGAAAATCCGCGCATAGACAGCTATGAGCTGGACATGGACGACTGCGGGCCGATGGTCTTGGATGCCATCTTAAAAATTAAAAACGACATCGACAGCACCTTGACTTTCCGGCGTTCGTGCCGCGAAGGCGTATGCGGCTCGTGCGCGATGATGGTCAATGGCAAAAACACCTTGGCGTGTACCAAAGCCATCGATTCGTACCCCGACACCATCAAAATCTTTCCGCTGCCGCACATGC
>JABFST010000271.1 GCA_013140465.1 Methylococcaceae bacterium | reverse complement strand
CCCTAGAAGCCTTAGTGGAAGCGGGTTTCAGGCAAGCGCATATCGTCTTGTCGCCGTTTGCGGATCAAGTGAAGGCGGCGTTGGGCAATGGCGAGCGTTGGGGCATGGCCTTAACTTACAGCACTAATCGGGGTGAAGAAGCACCGCGCCTAACCTTGGCAAATCTCATGCCGGACGCACCTGTGTTATTGGTGCGCGGCGATGTCGCGCGTAGCGGGTGCATCGGCGCTTTTCTGAAACACGCTGAAAGCCAAGCCGGTGCTTGCGTCAATGCGGTTTTTGACGGAAAACCCGCATTTTTGCAATTGTGCCGCGAGACCGATCACCCTGAAACCAACGCCTTAAGTTGGACTGAGCCACACCCTGCTTCAGTGACAGTGGAACTGGCGGGGCAAGTCGCCGTGCTGGATAGTTTGGCGGACTACCACCAGGCCAATTTGGATGCGGCTGCCGGACGCTTAACGGGGTTGATTATACCCGGACGGCAAACCGCTTTGGGGCTTACCCAAGGGCGCAATACCGAAGCCTATCCGCAAAACCTAAAACAAGGCATCGCCTTAATCGGCAGCACTTGCCATTTGCACCCTTCGGTAGAATTGAGCGGCGAAGTTGTGATAGGCGATCATGTGATTATTGACCGCCGCGCCACCTTGACCGACACGGTGGTTTTGCCGCACAGTTATATCGGCGAACTGGTGGATTTGCGCAATGCCTTGGTGCGCGGCAACGACCTTATCCGTGTCGATACCGGTGCGGCGATTAAAATCAGCGATGCCTTTTTGTTGGCGGACTTAAAAACCACGACTTTTAATAAAGGCTTGGGCACTTTCTTAAATAGCTTGGCGGGCTTGCTGCTGCTGTTGTTCAGCTTGCCGCTGTGGGGCGTGGCGGCCTTATTGGCCTTTAACAACAAGCCCGGATCCGCCTATAGCCGCCAACGCTTACGCGGCAACAAAATTGCCCTCAATGATTTTGGTATGCCTGAGCGTACCGAATTTTGGGTAGGCGAATGGCAAGTGGATGCCCCTGTGCTGCGCCATTTGCCGCGCATATTGGCAGTCATCAGCGGTGACTTAAGCCTTATGGGAACCCTGCCTGTCACCTTGGAAGTTGCCGCCGAGCGCACGGAAGAATGGGAAAAGTTGGCCGATTTGGCACCAGCTGGCTTATTGGGGCCTACACAATTGCTTATCCCCAATGATGCACCTATGGAAGAAAAACTGCTCAGCGATTCTTTTTATGCCGCGCACTTTAACCTGCGCCATCATTGCCGTTATCTGATGCAGTCTTTGCAAGTCTTGTTTACGGGCCGTGCTTGGGGCAAATCTGGCTACTAACACGGTGTCACTTTCACTCAAACTGGTCGGTAACTTTCTGGATGATTGCAACTAAACATAACCCTGAGGGTGTCACTTTATCCATATCCAGCACTGTGGAACAGGTGTGTTTGCTGAGTGTGGCTATCCATGCCCTGTGCTTACACGCTTCAGGCGATGAGGCGAGTGCGATGGCGGTACAATGTGCCGTGGTGGAGGCTTTAAATAATGTTATATTGCATGGGTACAAAAATTTGCCCGAAAGTGACATTATTGTCCATTGGACTCAAACCAAAGCAGAGATGCGCATAGACATCATCGATTTTGGGCATTCCATGACGCTGTTGCCCGAACCGGTGTTACCTGATTTTGAGGCCGAAAACGGTAGGGGCTGGTGGATAATCAACGCCAGCGTAGACGAATACTATTACCAAGTGGTGGACACCCTTGAGCGGGCCAGAACCTACCAACCTGATGGTAGCCATGACTACAGCGAAGCGGTAAACGCCACTACGCATTACAATAAGTTGACTTTCATCAAGCGGTTTAGCTAAAACATAGGCATGGGCCCGCAAACAACCCACACGCCATGATGACACAACACAATTACTTATTTACGGGAATTTTTAATGATCTTACATGAGCAAAAACAAGATGACATCGACATTGTCGTGCTCTTAGGCCGGTTTATTATGGCGGACGCACCCGAAGCGCGTGAACGCATAAAAAACTTAATCGACAATGGCAGCGGCAAACTAATCATCGACATGGAAAAAGTCACTTTTATTGATTCCAGTGCTTGTGCAGTGCTGATCTCGGCGTTTAAGAACATGCAGGTTAAGCCGGGGCGTTTGTTGTTAGTGACCAGCCCAGTCGTGCAGTCTTTAATCGAGCTGACGCGCTTGCACACAATTTTTGAAATTGTCCCGAGCCTACCCGCCGCCATTTCGGCGTTTGCGGCCTAAACGGCAGCTTACCCGTCATGCCGCCCAATACGCATAGGGCATGACGGGGGCGAATTGTCCGAATACATTACACCATGAACCCCTCAAAACTTGTCTGTGTACTGCTTGTCGAAGCCGATCCTGCGGATGCCCAACTGCTACAAATCGGCTTGCGGCAATTTAAGGAAACCCCGCTGGAAGTGACTAGGGTCGGGGCGGATACAGGACAACCGCAAAAAACCGTAGATAGCCGCCTTAAAAACATGCACTTTGAGGTGAGCTGGGTGCAAACTTTAGAGGCGGCGCTGCACAAACTGGGTTCGGCGCACTTTGATGTGGTCTTGCTGGACTTGGCCTTGCCTGACGGGCAAGGTTTTGCCGCTATCCGCACACTTAAGCAAAAATCAGAAACCCTCCCTATTATTGTCCTGCTGCCACCCAACGCCGTAGACGCAGCCGAAACGGCAATCAGCACGGGTGCGAATGGCTATATAGTCAAAAACGATGCGGGCTATGTCGATTTGGTGCGGGTCTTGCGCTATGTGCTGCACCGTGCCGATGTCAAAACGCGCAACCAGCTGTTGGTGGCGGGGCTGGAGGCCACGTCCAATGCGATTATCATCACCGATAAAGAAGCGCGTATCGAATGGGCCAACCCGGCGTTTGCCGAGCTGACGGGCTATAGTTTTCAGGAAACCTTGGGGCGCACCCCGACCGAGTTGCTAAAGTCAGGTGTGCATGATGCCGCGTTTTACCAGCAGATGTGGCAACATTTGCTAGAGCGTGGGCATTGGCAGGGTGAAATCGTCAACCGCCATAAAAGCGGCGGCTTGTACAACGCCGATGTCGGCATTTCTGCGGTCTACAATAAGGACGGCAGTTTATCGGGGTATGTCCAGATGCAGCGCGACATTACCGATAGCGTGGTGCGCTTGGCTATTTCTGAAGTGTTACGGCAAAGCACGCCGCTAGAGCAACGTTTCCAGCAATTGCTGGATATTCTGTTTAACCTCAAGTCGTTTGATTTGCAGCGCAAGGGCGGCGTTTTTGTGCGGTCTAAAGACGACGATTATTTGTCCATGCTGGTGTTGTCGGGTGACTTTAGCCCAGAATTTATTGCCAAAGAACAACGCGTCGCTTGTGGTTCGTGCTTATGTGGGCGCGTGGCGCTGTCGGGCAAGCTGTTGGTTTCGGATGACTGTTTTTGCGATCCCTTGCACGAACACCATTATGAAGGGATGCAAGCACATGGTCATTACATTGTGCCGATTGCCGCCGATGCCGATATTTTAGGGGTATTGTTTCTCTATACCGACCCCTATCCCGTGCGCTCTGAAAGCCGTTTGGCGATGCTCACGCAAGTCGGTGAAATGATGGCCTTGGCCTTGCGCCAAGATGAGGCCAAAAAAGCTTTGGAAGCCGCCAGGGATATGGCGATGCAAGCCTCGTTACTCAAAAGCGCGTTCTTAGCCAATATGAGCCATGAAATCCGCACGCCTATGAATGGCGTGCTGGGCATGTTGGATTTATTGCGGGAAACCCAACTGACCAGCACCCAACGTGATTGGATACAAACGGCCCATAATTCCGCCGAAGCGTTGCTGGATGTGATTAACGATATTCTCGATTTTTCCAAACTGGAAGCGGGTAAGTTTGAAGTCGAGCAAGTGGATTTTGACTTGGTCAATTTGGTAGATGACATTTGCGCCTTATTGGCGACCCGCGCCCACGCCAATGGTTTGGAACTCAGCTGTTTCTTGCCTGTGCCGATGCCGGCGCGGTGGCGTGGCGATCCTATGCGCATCCGGCAAGTGCTGACCAACCTGATAGGCAATGCCGTTAAGTTTACCGAACACGGCGAAATCTCTGTGCGCGTCACGCGCCTAGATAGCCAAGAGGGCGCAGAACAATTCCATTTTGCTGTATCCGATACCGGCATAGGCATTTCCGATAGCGTTAAAGGTGCGCTGTTCCAGCCGTTTTCCCAAGCCGATAGCGCCACTTCCCGACGTTTTGGCGGATCCGGCTTAGGCTTGTCGATCAGCAAAAAATTAGTGGAACTGATGGGCGGCACGTTGGGCGTGGACAGTGAGTTGGGCAAAGGTTCTTGTTTTTGGTTCACTTTGCCGTTGTTGCCCAGCACAGCGCAAGAAACGCCCGGACATGCCTACGATGTTTCCGGCAAACGTGTGTTGGTGGTGGATGATAATGCGACCAACCGCAGCATACTCCAATATTACTTAAGCTCATGGGGCTTAGCGGTAGAAGCCGTGGATAACGGCGCTGCCGCACTGATGGCCTTACAGGCACAAGCCATACTCGGTGAACGCCATGATTTGGTGGTGTTGGATGTGCAAATGCCGGGCATGGATGGTTTGGGTGTTGCCCAAAACTTAGCCGGGATGGCGGGCCTTGCGCAAACCCCGATTATTTTATTGTCGTCAGGCGACCTGTTTGAACTGAACGACTATCTGGGGACAGGCGTTGTGCAACGCTTATTGAAGCCTGTGCGCCAATCACAGCTCTTTGATGCCATCGTCACGGCCTTATTGGGCGTGTTGGATAGCACCATACGGCCCCAACCTGCCGCCGCAGAATGGCCCAGCTACGCGGGCAAAAAAGTGCTGGTGGTTGAGGATAACGCCATCAACCAAAAAGTGATCGTAGCAAAATTAAGCAAGTTCGACATCGTGCCGGATCTGGCTGAACACGGGCAGATTGCCCTTGATAAGGCAACGTGCCAGCATTACGATTTGATTTTTATGGATTGCCAAATGCCGGTGCTGGATGGTTATGCCGCGACCCGCGAACTGCGTGTGCAGGAACAGGCGCGTGCCTTGCCTCGCCAAACAGTAGTGGCCCTAACCGCCACCGCCTTAGACGGCGAACGCGAGAAATGCTTGGCGGCGGGTATGGACGCTTATTTAAGCAAGCCCATCATAAATGAACAACTCATTGGTTTATTAGCGTATTATCTGGGTTCATCCGGCCTTGCCGAAGCACAGCCCGAAACCAGCCTGGCTTCGTCTTTTGCACCTGTATGGGATGCCGTCGCCACCCTTAAACATTTGGAAGGGGATCATGAGTTGCTGCACGAATTGATGGGGCTATTCCTCACCGAAGCGCAACAACAGTTGGAGGATTTGTCCCAGCATTTGGCGCAAGGCAATGTTGCGGCTATCGCCAATACCGCACACGCACTGAAAGGCACGACCGCGCATTTTTACGCGCTGAGTGCATCAGATGCCGCCAACAGTCTGGAAGTGGCGGCGCGTAAGGGTGATGCAGCGGTACTTGCTGATTTGAGCGCAGAGCTTAACGCCAAGGTGATGGCACTGATCGCCCAACTGCAAGCCGAACTTTCCCACTCGGCCCGTTCTTTAGTCGCCAGGAGCTGATGATGCGTATCCTTATCGTTGAAGACAGTTTGCTGACGCGTATTATGATGCAAAGAAGCTTTGAAAAATGGGGCTATGAAGTGGTTGCTGTCGATAATATCAACACCGCGCTGACGGTCATCTTAAGCGAAAAAATCCAGTTTGTGATTACCGACTGGATCATGCCCGGCGGTAGCGGCACCGAGCTTTGCCAACAAGTTCGCGCCGCTATTTTGCCGCATTACACTTACATGATATTAGTCACGGCCTTGGACGACACCCAATCGGTCGTGCAAGGCATGGATGCAGGGGCCGATGATTTTATCCGCAAGCCCATCCAGCTCGATGAACTGCACGCGCGTATCCGCGCAGGGGAACGGGTTTTAGAACTGGAAAAAAACCTGACTGAAAGCAACAGCAAACTCATGGCAGCCACAGAAGTCATAAACCGTGACCTGCAAATGGCGGCAACCATGCAGCGTAGCTTATTGCCCAGCACCTCCTCAAACATTCTAGGTATTGCGATAGACTGGTTGTTCCATCCTTCCACACAACTTTCTGGCGACATTTTTAATTTTTTTCGCTTGGATGCCCAGCATGTCGGCTTTTATATCGTCGATGTGGCAGGACACGGCATCGCCTCGGCGATGCAATCGTTTACGGTCAGCCGCCTGTTATCGCCAGACATGGGCTGCACTAGCCATTTGCATTTTAGCCAATCAGATTCGGCAAATTGCCCTGTTGCGCGTTCCGCGCCGCAGGTAGTGGCAAACCTAAATCGGCAATTTCAAACCGATACCCATAACATCCTTTATTTCACGATGATTTACGGTGTCATCGACACCCAAGCGTGTACCCTAGAACTCTGCCAAGCGGGTCATCCGCATCCGATTTATCTGCCAGTTGGACAGCCAGCCCGGTTTATTGTCAATGGCGGCTTGCCCGTGGGCATAATCCCTGATGCCCGCTATGAATCCGTGCAACTCAGCTATGCTGTAGGCGACCGCTTGTTTTTGTATTCTGACGGCATCACCGAATGTGAGTCGCCGCAAGGAGAAATGTGGGGGGCGGAACGTTTGCGCGAGTTTGTAGACGAGACCCGGCAATTGTCCGTAAGCGAGGTGATCCGTTTGTTGGACTTGCGTATCCGCGCTTGGCAAGGCAGCGATAGTTTTGAAGATGACATTTCTATGTTGATACTTGAAGTGGGTTAGGGCGGGTCTTGTTGCTGCCCAAATCGGCAAAACTGCACCTATAAAGGGCAATTCGGCGGATTTTTTTAGGTTTTGCCCCATTTAAGTTTTAAAATAACATAACTATTCAGCCTTCGGGACAAAACAGCCGTTCGCTGAGCGGAGTCGAAGCGAACAAACCGGCTTCGACTCCGCTCAGCCTACGGTAAAGACTCCGTTCAGCCTACGGTAAATTTGACTTATTAGAAGTCGCTCTGAATAGTTACAAAATAACTTTAATTGCTGCCAGCGGTGTACACCTAACCAGTAGCCCTGCACCCTTATCTTAATACCCTTCATGCGTGGGAGCGCGACCACCGCCTTTGTAAACCTTCTTCACCCACTTTACCCAACGACCCCAACCATGTTTAGAGCCCTCTTCACTGCCATTCTGCTAGTCCTCAGCTGTTTAGCTGTTGCCGGACATGCTAATGCGGAAGATCTGACCGATCTTTCCATTGAAGAATTGCTGAATGTGGAGGTCATCACCGCCTCACGTTTAGGGCAAAAAGCCAACCTTTCACCGTCTTCCGTTTCGGTCTTGACCGCCGCCGACATCCGCACCTTTGGTTGGCGTACACTTGCCGATGCCCTAAATGCGTTGCGCGGGATTAATACCAGCACTGAGCGCAACTACAGTTATGTGGGCGTGCGCGGTTTTTTGCACCCCAACGACTTTAACTCACGCGTGCTGTTTATGATTGACGGGCAACGCATGAACGAAAATATTTTCGACGGCGGTTATATGGGGCAAGAATTTATGCTCGACATCGACCTGATAGAGCGCATTGAATATATTCCCGGTTCGGGTTCGTCAATCTACGGCGCCAATGCTTTTTTGGGCCTCATCAATGTCGTCACCAAAACAGGCCAAGGGCTTAATGGCCTACAACTTGCCAGCTCGGCCGCCAGTTACAACACTTACCAAGGCCGCGCCAGCTTCGGCAAAAAACTGGCTAATGGCCTAGATGTGTTAGTGTCCGGCTCGCATTACGATAGCGCGGGGGTCAGCAACCTGTATTTCCCCGAGTTTGACAGCCCTGCCACCAATAACGGCATTGCCCATAATCGCGACGGTGAATGGGCAACGCGGCTGTTCGCACGCCTACAGTCGGAAAACTTTACTGCGATGGCGGGTTTGGTAGACCGCAAAAAACAAGTGCCTACCGCATCGTTTGACGGCATTTTTAATGATCCGGTCTTTTTTACGCGCGACCAGCAGTATTTTGGCAACCTTAAATACACCCACACGTTTAGCCCACAAACCGCCCTGCAGCTTAAAGGCTTTTTTCATGGCTATGAATATTCATCTGATGAGGCATATATCAACCATAACCGCCGTGTGATCGACCGTGATGGGGCCAGCAGCCGCTGGTGGGGCGGTGATGCACAACTGACCACCACCTTGCTTGACCGCCATCGGCTGTTGTTGGGCGTGGAATACCAATACGACCAACGCCAATACATGTACAACTACGACCTCAACCCTTATGAGTTTCACCAAGGCAGCCAGCGTAGCGGCAATCGGGTTGAACTCTATGCACAAGACGACATACAGCTTTTTGATACGCTGATTTTTAGTGCGGGTTTACGCTTGGATTACCATCACATGCTGAAAAGCTTGCAGCTTAACCCGCGCTTAGGCTTGATTTGGAACCCCTTGGATAGCACCAGTTTTAAGCTGTTGTACAGCTCCACTTTTCGCGCGCCCAATGTCTGGGAACGTGACTACAATTACACGCCTATCGCCACCAACCCCAACAATGTCGAGGAACGTATCAAGAGCTACGAAGGCGTATGGGAATGGCACTCCAACACAGGGATAAAGCTCACCACCGATTTGTTTTACAACGATATGACGCAAATTTTGGAGCAAAAGCAAGAGCCTGGGTATGGGGCCAGCGGGGCGTTTTACAATATCGGCAACTACCATGCCTTGGGTTTTGAGTGGGAAGCGGAAAAACGCTGGGACAATGGACGTTTAGCCAAACTCTCTTATACTTATACGCGGGTGACAGACGAAAGCAACGGCGGTATGCGTGCGGTTGCCTCGCCCGAGCATTTGCTTAAGTTCCATTACGCCGAACCCTTATGGAATGGCTTTGCCCGTTTGGGTTTGGAAAATATTTACATTGGTGACCGTAA
>JABFST010000406.1 GCA_013140465.1 Methylococcaceae bacterium | reverse complement strand
GTCTTGGCTATCAGCCGATAGACTTTGTACACCCCTGTTTCGGCAGTGTCTGCGGGTAGGTTTTCCATATACGCTACGCTAATGGCAAAATTTTCCTCATACAGGCGAGTGATTTCATCATCAATAACCAGTGCTGCGCTTAGGTCGGCGAGGGGCGCAGCATCTTCGGTGGTCAGTAAAAAAATCGGCGCATGATTCGGTACGATGCGGCTGAGCTGCGCGACATACGCGGGCCGCAGGTCTTCGGGCAAGGCCGTTAGGGCGGTATGGTCGTATACCGCGTCAATGCGCCCCAGCAGGGTTGGGGTCAAGGCAAAATAATCGCCGCACAATACCTGCAAACGTCCGTGTTGCCAAAGCGTAAACGGCCCGATTTTACGGCGGCTGGCGTTGAGTTTGCGGGCCTTAAAAAATGCGCTTACCGCAATCGGGCTTAATTCAACGCCGATTACTTCATGGCCTAATCCGGCTAACCACAGCATATCCAAACTTCTGCCGCACAAAGGCACAAAAACTCGGCTGCCGGCTGCCAAGTTCAGCCCAGGCCAAAAGCGCACCAGCAAAGGATTAGTGACGGCTTGGGTGAAGTCTGTGCGTTGGTCGCGCCAACATTGTAACCAAAGGACGTTGTCGCGTTGGGTCATAGCCGTGTCCTGTGCCGCTTAGTCATCGTCATCCTGATAAGGCTGCGCTTTGACGTTATCAGGGATTTTGTGGCTATTCGCCGTCCTTAACAAGAGTAAGCCACTGCCCAACACGAACAATAAGGCGATGATGAAAATGAGGATCCACATAAAAAGTCCCATAAGTTGGCAGTTGCCATCAAAACTGCAAAACCACTGGCAATCACGCTAAAACCGTTAATCGCCAAGTGCATAGCCATTTTTTTACGGTGGCTAGCCAAGCTTACGCTAAAATACGCGTTATTTCCGCTAAATTAAACTTGCCAACATGAAACAAATTGAACTCTTGTCGCCCGCCGGTACGATCCGAAACATGCGCTATGCCTTTGCCTACGGTGCGGACGCGGTGTATGCCGGACAGCCGCGTTATAGTTTGCGGGTGCGCAATAACGATTTTATGGCCGACAATCTGGCCAAAGGCATCCAAGAAGCGCACCAACTGGGCAAAAAATTCTTCTTAGCCACTAATGTGATTCCGCACAACGCCAAAGTGAAAACTTTTATGGCAGACCTTGCGCCGATTATTGCCATGCAACCCGATGCCTTGATTATGGCGGATCCCGGTTTGATTATGATGACCCGCGAAGCTTGGCCTGATATGCCTATCCATTTGTCGGTGCAAGCCAATACCGTCAACTATGCGACGGTCAAATTCTGGCAAAGCATGGGGCTGACGCGGGTGATTTTGTCGCGGGAATTGTCCTTGGACGAGATTGCGGACATCCGCCAACGCTGTCCCGATATGGAATTGGAAGTGTTTGTCCATGGCGCCTTGTGCATCGCCTATTCGGGGCGGTGCTTGTTGTCGGGTTATTTTAACCACCGCGACCCTAACCAAGGCACTTGCACCAATTCTTGCCGCTGGAAATACGACACCTTACCCGCCGAAGAAAACGCCGAAGGCGATATGGTGCTGTCGATGGCGGACATCAGCAATGCCAGCTGCGGCGGTGCCGAACGCCATCCGTTGGCGGACAATATTTATTTTCTGGAAGAAGAAGGCCGTAAAGGCGAATTGTTGCCGGTGATGGAAGACGAAAACGGCACTTACATCATGAATTCTAAAGACTTGCGTGCCATCGAACATGTCCAGCGTTTGGTCGAGATAGGCATCGATAGCCTTAAAATCGAAGGCCGCACCAAGTCACATTATTATGTGGCCCGCACCGCGCAAACCTATCGTCTAGCGATAGATGATGCCTTGGCGGGGCGTGCTTTCCAGCCCGAATTGTTGGGGGTATTGGAAAACTTGGCGAACCGTGGCTATACCGATGGCTTTTATCAACGCCACCATACCCACGAACAACAAAACTATCTGACAGGTTATTCCAAAAGCCACCAGCAACAATTCTGCGGCGAAATTAGACACTATGATGCGGCAACTGGGATGGCGGTCGTGGATGTCAAAAACAAGTTTTCGGTAGGCGACAAATTGGAGCTGATATTGCCCGAAGGCAACCAAGACATCATCGTCGAGCGTATGGAAAACCTGCATGGCACCGCTATGGAAGAAGCTTCTGGCGGCGGTTATGAAGTTAAGATTCCGCTGCCGCAGATACACAGTGCTAATGGTCTGTTGGCGCGTTATACTGGTTAAACCGTTAGTGCCATCCCGAGGTTTTTATGTCTTTTTCCACCGCCCAATTGTGTGATGCGCACGCGCATGAAGTGCATTTCCAAATTGCCGAACCCTTGTTTTTGGCTTATGGCAAGGATCCGGCGTTTTCAGGGCAAATCACGACCGTAAAAACCTACGAGGACAATGTGCTGGTTAAAACCGTCTTAGAAGACCGCGTGCAAAACCGTGTGCTGGTCATCGACGGCGGTGGTTCGCACCGTTGCGCCTTAGTCGATTATGCGCTGGTTAAGCTGGCAGTGGACAATGGTTGGACGGGGTTGCTGGTTTATGGCTGTATCCGCGATGCCGCCCGCATCGCCGATTTGCCTATCGGCATTCGCGCCTTGCACACCCATCCTTTAAGCAGCCACAAAAAAGACCACGGCGATCGTGATTTGGTAGTCACTTTTGCTGGGGTCAATTTTAAAAAAGACCATTTTTTATATGCAGATAGTGATGGAATTATCGTCTCGGCAGCCATGTTGAGTTAAAATAAACACACATTAACCTAGTAAAGAAGTCAAGATATGCAAATCGTACTCGCTAACCCCCGTGGATTTTGTGCTGGCGTAGACCGCGCCATCGAAATCGTAGACCAAGCCATTGAAACCTTTGGCGCACCTATTTATGTACGCCATGAAGTCGTCCACAACCGCACGGTCGTGGACGGGCTAAAAGAAAAAGGGGCCATTTTTATTGAAGAACTGACCGATGTGCCTATGGGTTCATACCTAATTTTTAGTGCGCACGGTGTGTCCAAACAAGTGCAGCATGAAGCCAAAGAACGCAATCTGACGGTATTTGACGCGACCTGCCCACTCGTCACCAAAGTGCATTTGCAAGTTGCAAAACACGCCAAATCCGATCGCGAAGTGATCTTGATAGGCCATGCGGGCCATCCCGAAGTGGAAGGTACGATGGGGCAGTACGAAAAATGCACCGAAAACGGTGGCATCTATTTAGTTGAAACCCCTGATGATGTCGCTAATTTAAAGGTCAACAACCCTGATAATTTGGCTTATGTGACGCAAACCACTCTGTCGATGACCGACACCAAAATCATGGTCGATGCCTTGCGGGCGCGTTTTACTTCGATACAAGAACAGAAAAAAGACGACATTTGCTACGCGACCCAAAACCGTCAAGATGCCGTGTTTGAACTTGCTAAAACCGCCGACACCATATTGGTCGTGGGTTCAATCAACAGTTCCAACTCCAACCGCTTGCGTGAAATTGCCGAACAACTCGGCAAAAAAGCCTATCTGATCGATACTGCCAACGATATGCAGCAAGCTTGGTTTGATGGCGTGAAAGTGGTGGGTGTAACCGCAGGTGCATCAGCGCCCGAAGTGTTGGTGCAAGAAGTGATTAGCCAGCTTAAGCAATGGGGCGGCAAATCTACTATCGAAATTCAGGGCATAGAAGAAAAAGTCGTGTTTGCCCTGCCCAAAGGCTTACAAAAATAAGTGATGCCGCGTGCAGCCTGAACTGGAATCCATCCGTCTGGACAAATGGTTATGGGCGGCACGCTTTTACAAAACCCGCCAGCTCGCCGCCGAAGCGGTGTCTGGCGGCAAAGTGCAGCTCAACAAACAACGCACCAAGCCCGGCAAAGAAGTCAGGGTCGGCGCAGAACTCCATATCAACAAAGACGGCTTGCATTGGGACATCACCCTCGTCAGCCTAGCCAAACAACGGCGCAGTGCCTCAGAAGCGGCCCTGCTCTATCAAGAAAGCCCAGAAAGCCTAGCCAAACGCCAACAGCAACAAGCCTTGCTGAAAGAACAGCGCGAACTTTTTGACTTTAGCGGTCAAGACCACAAGCCTAATAAAAAAGAACGTCGGCTTATCCATCGGTTTAAGCATATATAGAGACCGAAGCCATAAACTCCCTCTCCCTTAGGGCATAGGTATCTACACAAGTTTAAGCAAGTTATAAAAGCACCGTCATACTGGCATGGATGCCAGTATCCAGTTACATGGATGTGAATGTTCACTATGAGGGCAATGCTAAATCAAGCACTTACAGCTTACCGAAGCAACCGTCCGTGGCACTGGATTCCGGCATCCATGCCGGAATGACGGGCTAATGAATTGTGTAGATACTTATGCCCTTAGGGAGAGGGTAGGGTGAGGGGATTTAATGCCGCTGTACTTCTTGCGTGCTCTATATGAACAACACTGTTTCAAAGCTAAACTTATTATTTAAATCATTGATTTTAAAGTTTTGTGGGAGAGGCTAAAGCCTCTCCCACATGAATACTCCCACAGTCTGGCAAGGCCGTCCTAAATGATAGCGGGCTATCTTGCTGCCTTAAAAATACCCTTCGCGTTTTTTTTGTTCCATCGAACCGGATTGGTCATGGTCTATCAAGCGGCCTTGGCGTTCCGATGTGGTGGTCAGTAGCATTTCTTGAATAATCTCTGGCAGCGTCGTGGCATTTGATTCCACAGCGGCGGTCAGCGGATAGCAACCCAAGGTACGAAAACGGACTTTTTTCATTTCCACTTTATCGTTTGCAGTGAGCGGTATCCGGTCATCATCGACCATAATCAACATCCCGTCTTTATTGACCACGGGCCGTTCCTTAGCAAAATACAAGGACGGGATAGGGATTTTTTCCAAATAAATGTATTGCCAAATATCCAGTTCCGTCCAATTGGAGAGCGGAAACACGCGTATGCTTTCGTTGTGGTCGATTTTACTGTTGAACAATTGCCATAATTCAGGGCGTTGGTTTTTGGGATCCCAACGATGGTTTTGGTCGCGGAACGAATAAATGCGTTCTTTAGCCCGCGATTTTTCTTCATCCCGACGCGCCCCACCAAACGCCGCATCAAAACGATATTGATCCAAGGCTTGCTTGAGCGCATCGGTTTTCATGATTTCCGTATGCCGTTTGCTGCCGTAACTAAACGGGTTTACGCCTAGGCGCACGCCTTCTTGGTTAGTGTGGACCAGCAAGTTCAGCCCTAATTCGCGCACTAAGTTGTCACGAAATTCAATCATTTCCCGAAACTTCCAAGTCGTGTCAACATGCAGCAAGGGAAAGGGCGGCTTGGCGGGATAAAAGGCTTTCAGCGCCAACTGCAACATGACCGCCGAGTCTTTGCCGACCGAATAGAGCATGACCGGACGTTCAAACTCAGCAGCAACTTCCCGCATGATATAAATGCTTTCGGCTTCTAATTGCCGTAAATGGTTGAGTTTATGAGGGTTCATTTTGTTAATCCTGGGTGGTTGTGCCGATCCCTATAACTGGAGTGCAACGGCTTTAGACGTTGCCGTATCGGCAATGTAGGGACGGGCTTGAAATAAGCTGGACGACGGTAGGTGCGGATTTATCGGCACTTACACTAAAAATTATTTCAGGTACTTTTTATATTCTTCCTTGGGTCGAAGTTACTGACTACAACTAGTGCCCCGCAATGCTGGAGCGTTGCGTTATAGTTCATACGCGGAGTGTTGGAACGATAAAATACTTGTGTATAACGATGAGCGATGGGCTTGGGAAAGAACACCGTAGAGACGCGATTTATCGCGTCTGGATTTATCGCGTCTGTCATATTTGCGTTTCCGTCAGCAGTGGGGTGCTATTGGAGACGCGATAAATCGCGTCTCTACAGTCTCAATTATCGTTCCCAATCCTTGCTCTCATCGTTATACACAAGTGTCTCAAAGCCCGTCATTCCGTCAGGGTTCGCCGGAATGTTATAGTTCCCACGCTCCGCGTGGGAATTCATCTGGCAACGCTCCAGCGTTGCGGGTCAAAAGCCCAAGAAGACGCTGGAGCATCTACGGAGGCATTCCCACGCAGAGCGTTGGAACGATAAAATACTTGTGTATAACGAAGAGAGCAGAGCTTGGGAACGAGACCCCCCCAATACCTATGACCAAGGCCATCAACTTAATCGCCTTTATGTACACTTATTAGGAACACCCCCAATGGCACACAGCATCACCAAAAAAATCATCAGCTACAAAGTCATCAGCAACGAAGACATAGCCGCCGCCGAACAAGCCCAAGCCGAAGCCAAAAAAATCGACTTGGAAAGTATGCACGAAAACGTCACCCGACCCGAAGTGCTATTTGGCTCCACCTATAAAATCAAAACCCCACAATCCGAACATGCCTTGTACATCACCATCAATGACATGATTTTGAACATGGACACCGAATACGAAGAACGCCGCCCCTACGAAGTGTTCATCAACTCCAAAAACATGGAACATTTCCAATGGGTGTTGGCACTCACGCGGGTTATCTCGGCAGTGTTCCGTAAAGGCGGCGACGCGTGTTTTTTGGTGGACGAACTTAAATCGGTATTCGACCCCAAAGGCGGTTATTTTAAAAAAGGCGGCGTGTTCATGCCGTCCTTAGTTGCCGAAATTGGCTGCACCATCGAACAACACCTGAAAAAAATCGGCATGTTGCAAACCCACGACCTAGACAACCACCAAAAACAATTTCTGGAAGCCAAACGCAAAGAGTTTGAAGCCATCCACAGCGACACCTCGACCCTGGACGAATCCGGCAACTTTCCCGCCAAAGCCCTGTTATGCGCCAAATGCCAAACCAAAGCCGTGGTGTTGATGGATGGCTGTATGACGTGTTTGAATTGTGGGGATAGTAAGTGTGGGTGACGGGGGGTTGGGTGCAGTTCATCTCGTTCCCAAACTCCAGTTTGCCTATGCCCAAGCTCCGCTTGGCGTAGTGAATATATCTAGCAGAGCTTGGGAACGAGAAAAATAAATATGCGGTCATCTTATTATCAAACGAGGTAAATATATGAGCATTACAAGAAAAGCGATTTTGATTGGTTCCCCAAGCGTTACCCCTAAACTTCCCGGCGTAACAGTTGACGTTAACGACATTAAGAGGTTCTTGCTTTCAAATCAAGGTGGGGCTTGGAAAAGTAGCGAAATTGTAACTTTGATAGACCAAAGCCCGGAATTAGTTAAATCTCATGTAGCATTAGCTAATAATATAGATTATGTATTTATAACATGCTCTGGTCATGGAGAGCATAGGGTCGGACAATCTTTAGATGAAACTGTAATGTATTTAACCGATAAAGATACTATATCGATAAATAACATTAACCCACGAAATAAGCGCCATTTGGTTATTGTAGACGTTTGCAGAAATTTGGTTGTGATTAAAAAGGAGCTAAAAGAAGCCCTTAGCCATGAGGCTATGGCAACGCTGGACTCTGCAAGGTCAATGATTGATTATCGACGGGTGTTTGATGATGCAGTTATGGCTTCATCAGAAGGGCGAATCGTTGCATACTCATGCGATATTAACCAATCTGCCGGTGATGACGGCACTGGCGGGGTTTTTACTCAAGCTTTATTAAAAGTGCCAAGAAAGTTTGTTCCTACTGGAAATAGTCTATACGGAATAGTTAATATTAGCCAAGCTTTTGAGAAGGCAAAAGCTGAAACATATATAAAGAATGCACCTCAAAGCCCTGTTTTTAACGCAGGTCGTCGCAGGGAGTTTTTTCCGTTTGCTATTGTGTAAAATGGAACTTCAAAATGAGTATAGATTACAACAAGGAAAAATGGGAAAAACTACATGGGACAATGTATGTAAAAGTTCTTGTTATTGAAACGGAAAACTATATTGTATTTCTAGACCCTGATTTTGATTTGGACTGGGTTACAACAAAAGAATATGATGACAAAGGCCATGATAACAACACAAAGCATAATGATATTTTAAATAAAGTAGCTTTACTTGAGTGCAAGCCAACTAATTGTTTTGATGAAAAAACAAGGCTCAATTATAAACGATTGCTAGGAGAAGCACTGGCTAGAAGTCTTGGGCATGACTATGTAAGAGCGGGCAATATATTAGAAAAAGCCGAGAGCTATATAAAAGAAAGAGGTAAAGAGCTTGCAAGGCAATGGTATTTAGATAGAGCAGGAAAAACAGTGATTTTATTTTTAGCCGTTGGAATTTTTGCATGGGTGTTTAGGGAGTGTGTTATTGGAATAATTGGTAGAACTGTTTTCATTCTTTCCTTGGCTGTTATTGCGGGTGCATTAGGTGCGCTTTTGTCAATTATTTTTAGAATGGGAAAAGAAGGGCTGGACTGCCTTTCAGGAAAAGAAGCTCATCAGTTAGAGAGTATGTATAGAATAATTGCGGGAATGCTTTCTGCATTATTGGGAGCATTGCTTGTGCAATCTGGTATAGTTTTGCCAGTTTTATCGAAGGTTAATAATGTTGAGGTAGGGACTATTTTGATCGGATTTATTGCTGGTATGAGCGAGCAATTTGCCCCATCAATGATGCAAAAAATTGAAAATGGAAATTCAAAGGGGTCAACGCGTTAACGTGCGCTAAGACAAAACACTAGCGTAGGATGTGGTGAGCGGTAGCGAACCGCATCAATCGCGTGTAGCCAACGGTGAGGCATAAACATGACAGATTACCGAGGTATTTACATTCTGGGGGCTACATGGTTTTTCACGGTCAATCTCGCAGAACGTAAAGGCAATAGGCGACTGATATGTCGCGGATTGGGAACACTCCAGCTTTCACCGCTTTGTCGAACGTGGCTGGTATCCGGCAAACTGGGGATGCCAAAATATAGACCTATGCCTTGTGGGGGAATGACGCGATGGAAAGACGGGGTCAGGCCTTACAATTTACGGAAAGACGGGGTCAGGCCTTACAGGAAAGACGGGGTCAGAAAGACGGGGTCAGGCCTTACAAT
>JABFST010000460.1 GCA_013140465.1 Methylococcaceae bacterium | reverse complement strand
GCCCCTTCTCCCTAAGGGAGAGGGCATGTTCCGGTTACACCGTGCCTGGCCCCCTCTCCCTAAGGGAGAGGGCTGGGGAGAGGGGGATGTAAATCACATGTTAAATCCCCCATCGTAAGTTCTCATGCGTTGTAGGCAACAGCGGCAGACCTGCGAGGTTTTAAAAACCTCGCAGGTCTTTATCCTGTCGTTAATGAGAAGTTACCCTTCATCCCAACCTTCTCCCAAGGGAGCTGGCATGTTCCGGTTACACCGTGCCTAGCCCCCTCTCCCCGAGGGAGAGGGCTGGGGAGAGGGAGATGTAAATCACACGTTAAATCCCCCATCGTAAGTTCTCATGCGTTGTAGGCCGTAGCGGCAGACCTACGAGGTTTTAAAAAACTCGCAGGTCTTTATCCTGCCAGTCATGAGAAGTTACCCCTCATCCCAACCTTCTGCTTAAGGCAGAAAATTGGGATGAGTTGTGTAGATACCTGTGCGCCTAAATGCGGGGCAAAACTAGTAAACCCACCCATTTTAATCGACAATGGGGTATACCGTCATTGTCTTTATGAGGACGAAGTGACGCAATCAACACTGCCTAGCCCCAACGCCAGGCACTTGGACAACTCTGCAATAACAGGCATAACAATGGCTGAACACTCTACCCACAACGCCGCCTGGTGTGCGCGGCTATTACAATTGGCGACCCGCGCGTTGGGAGCCGCCACTGCACAAGCATTATGGCAACGCTATCAAACCAGTTTGCCTACAGGTTATTCTGAACAAGTGTCGCCTCGCAACGCCTTAAAAGACTTGCTTCGGTTAGAGCAACTAGGCCCGCAGCAGCCGCGCACCATCAGCTTGCTTAAGCCTAGCGCAACTGTACCGCATTATCGGCTGCATTTTTACAGCCTGAGCACAGATTTTTTGGACAGCTACATGAGCATGCTGGAAAACCTGCATTTACGCGTTATCGACCAAGTGCAGTTTAGTTTTTTAGACGGCGATGACAGCCGCAGCTTGCGCAGTTTTACGGTGAAGACCGCCAGCAAACAATGCTTGCCATTAAGTGCCGTACATTGCGCGTTGTTGGCAACGCTGGAGGTTATCCAACACGGTGCGACCGAAAACGACGCGCTGAACAAACTCTTAGTTTTGACGGGCATGAGCTGGCAAGCCATCGATGTGTTACGCGCTTACCGCAATTATTATTTGCAACTGGGCCATCACACCAGCCGCGCATCGGTACACCACGCTTTAATCAATAATCCGGCGGTGGCCTTGGGCTTGTTCGATTATTTTGAGGCACGCTTTCGTCCCCAACCCGATTGGGACGATCCCTTGGTGCGCGAAGAACAAGCACTGCATCCCCTGCGCTTGCAGTTGTTGGCGCAACTCGCCTTAGTCGCGGATATGAATGACGACCGCATTTTGCGCACGCTGTTTAATCTGATCGATGCCACGATGCGCTGTAATTTTCACCACCGCTTAAGCCAAAGCGATTATTTTCTCGCCTTTAAAATAAACAGCTTAGGCGTGATCGACATGCCCAACCCCAAGCCGCAATTTGAGATTTATGTGCATTCGGTGGCAATGGAAGGCATCCATTTACGCGGCGGTAAAATTGCGCGTGGTGGCATCCGCTGGTCCGACCGCCCCGATGATTTTAGGACGGAAATTTTGGGCTTGATGCAAACCCAAATCAGCAAAAATGCCTTGATAGTCCCCACTGGCGCGAAAGGCGGTTTTATCGTTAAAAAACAAAAACAACAAACAGATCTAAAAACAGCGGGCAAACAGGCTTATCTCACCCTGATGCGCGGCTTATTGGCGTTAACCGACAACTATGTCGGCGCAGACATTGTCAGACCCGCGCAGTTGGTGTGTTATGACGATCCCGACCCGTATCTGGTGGTTGCCGCCGACAAAGGCACTGCCACTTTTTCCGATAGTGCCAACCAAATCGCCGCCGATTACCAGTTTTGGCTAGGCGATGCTTTTGCCAGCGGCGGTTCGCATGGTTATGACCACAAAGCCTTAGGCATTACCGCACGCGGGGCGTGGATTTGCGTGCAACGGCATTTTCGGGAATTGGGCCTAAACATCCAAACCAGCCCGTTTACCGTTGTCGGCATCGGCAGTATGGACGGCGATGTGTTTGGCAACGGCATGTTATTGTCGCCCCACACCCGCTTATTGGCGGCGTTCAGCGGTCAGCATATTTTTATCGACCCTACGCCGATTGCGGGCGATGCGCCGTTTAACGAACGTTTGCGCTTGTTTAACAAGCCCGGTTCGAGTTGGCATGATTATGACCGCGCGTTAATTTCCGAAGGCGGCGGCGTATATGCCCGCGCCGATAAAGACATTCCCTTGTCCTTGCCCGTTAGGCAATGGCTGGGCATCCGTTATAAAACCTTGGATGGTGAATCGTTGATCCGCTATTTGCTGACCGCCGCCGTGGATTTGCTATGGCTAGGCGGCATCGGCACTTATGTGAAGGCCAGCAGCGAAAAACACGAGGACGTGGGCGACCGCAACAACGACAATGTGCGCATTGATGCCAGCCAATTGCAAGCACGCGTGGTCGGCGAAGGTGCCAATTTGGGCTTTACCGCCTTGGCACGCATTGAATACAGCCTGCAAGGCGGGCGCATCAACACCGATGCGGTAGACAATTCCGCAGGTGTGGACACTTCCGATCACGAAGTCAACCTAAAAATCTTGCTGACCCAGTTGCACAAACAACAGCCGGACAGCGACCATCAAGCCCTATTTATCGCGATGACCGACGCGGTTTGCGGGCAAGTCCTCGCCAATAATTATGCGCAAAGCCTGTGCCTATCGCTGGACAGCGTGCGTAGCAGCCAGCAAGTCATGGCTTTTTTGCAATGGGCAGAACGCTTGGAAGCAGCGGGATTTTTGGACAGGGCCGTGGAAAAACTACCCAGCAATAAAACCATTTTGGCGCGTAGCGGACAAACCCTAACCCGCCCTGAGTTGGCAGTGCTGATGGCAGCCAGCAAAATGTACCTGACCGCACAGTTGCACAACCAACTGCGGCTGGTGCAAGACAGTTGTTGCGACGAGTATTTGCTCAGTTATTTTCCCGCGCAACTGCAAAGCCAATACCCACAAGCCTTAGCCACGCATCCGCTGGCGGCTGCGATTAAGGCCATGCTGATTAGCAATAAGCTCATCAACCAAGCGGGCTGCACTTTTTTAACCGCGATCAATGACAACGACCCCGGGCAATTAGTCGCATGGGTAGGTTGTTACCTAAGTTTTGACCGGATTTTGGCAGCCGATGCCCTGCGTCAAACGATTAATGCCCTAGACTACAAAATCACCGCCGCCAGCCAATATCACTGCTTGTTACAACTGGAAAAAACCGTGCTGGCGTGTTGCCGTTGGGCGATGGCGCAACAACAGCTGTTGTCCCCGAACCCCGCCACGCTCGCCCGCTATGCCCAGCATCTGCATGATTTTGGCGAGTATTTCAACCAGTTGGAAAGCCCCGCACGCCAAGCCCAGTTAGCGACTTACCATCAAGCGGGCGTACCCGACAGCTTGGCAAACCAACTGGTGTTTATCGAAAACTTGGCGGATTTCCCGTTGCTGGTGGCGTTGGCGGACACCAGCCAACACGGCATCGTCAGCGTTTATAAATGCTATGCCGACATCAGCCACAGCTTAGGCATACAAGCCGTCTTGGCGCGGTTGGCGCAACTGGCCCCTAGCGATTATTGGGAACAAAAAACCGTCAGCGAGTTGCAATATGAACTGAAGCACACGCTAGGACGTTTGGTGCAAACGTTGTTGCAGGCAGGGCAAAGCGAGTGCGCGGCGTATTTTAGCGAGCCAGCACGCTACGCCAAATTGCGCGGCTATCAACAGGTTTATCAAGAAGTCAACAGCGCAGCTCCGACTCGGTTGTTGCCGGTGTTGGCGTTGGTGAAGGCGTTGGCGGGGTTGTTGGCATGACTTAAAGGGCAAGTGCATTGAGCCAAAACGCCCACGCATATTAAAAAATTAAGCCGTTTCCATTGCGTGCTAACCGCCATAAAATAACCACAAATCCGAGTTAAATAGGAACGCCATGACCCACCACCGTTTACTAGCCCAGCACTGGCTTAGCGTATTTTTAATCACCTGCTCCTGCCCCACTTGGGCAGATTCAGTCTGGAGCTACCAACAAAAAACCGACAGCCTCAACAACCAGTCGTACACGCTGGCAAAGTCACCTTTGCCCCAGCCGGGTATGTACGATGACATTATGCTGTCACTGGTGTGCAAAGCGCATAAATTACAGGCGGTGGTGGAGGCTGACGATTTGATTAGCTCACAAAACAGCAACTTTAAGCTGGAATACCAAATCGACCAGCAAGCCCCGGTGGCTCTGACCTTCAAAACTTTCCCCGACAGCAAACGCAAAGGCTATACCGAAGAATTTGCCGCCCCGTTGGCGGCAGATTTAATGGTGGGCAAAACCGTGTTTATCCGCATCAACACCTTGTTGCGCACGGTGTTGTCCAATGCTATCCCCTTGGATTTGGCGGCAAAGACTCTTCAACAAGTATTGGCTGATTGCGCGGTGGACAAAGCGGCAGCTGAAACAGTCTATGGTTTGGCGGCATTCCAGCAGGATTTAAGCCAGCTGACACCCGAACAGCAACAGCAAGTGTGGGTGCAAGTGCGGGCAATCATGCGGGCGGTAAAGCCGTAGCGGCTTTGAGAGTTTTAAAGTGTTTGCCCGCTAATGCCCGCTTGGGCGTAGGGTTTGCGGGTTAGGGGTGTTGCGGCCCGGCAGGCTTAACTGTGGCAGCACCTGCGCCAGTGCCATAAGAAACGGAAAAAGCAGTACGGGACTAAAGACAAGCGGGGGCTGATCAGGAACAGGGCCGGCATTGACGAACGCCCGGCGGTTGTCAGGGAAAGGCCCGCATCGGCGATTGGGAGATCGACACCGTCATCGTCATCGTCATCGTCATCGTCATCGTCATCGGCAAGAACCACCAAGGGGCGTTGGTCACGATTGTTGATCGCGTGTCCATGTACACCCTGATCAAAAAAGTGGGCAGCAAGCACGCGGAAGGCGTGACGGAGGCGACTGTCATCCTGTTAAAGCCCTTTATGGACAAGACATTGACGATCACGGCGGACAACGGCAAAGAGTTTGCATGGCATGAAAAAATAGCGGAAAGCTTGGACACCAAGGTGTACTTTGCGCACCCTTACCATTCATGGGAGCGCGGGTTGAACGAAAACACCAACGGCCTGATCCGGCAATACTTTACCAAGGGCAGCAGTTTTGAGGGCATCAGCGAAACTGACGTGGAGGAGGTGATGACCAAGCTCAACCATCGCCCACGGAAAACCCTAGTCTACAAAATCCCTCATGAGGTGTTTTTTGCGGATTTGTCGCGTAAGGCCGCATGAGGTCTAAGATTGCACTTCGGAGTTGATCCACGATTATTAGAATCTTGTCCAGAAGTGGATATTAAGGCCATAGGTCGTAATACCGTCGTATATTGTGCCCTACGCTTTGTAGGCTAGGCTTAAGCCTCTCCCACAAAGTAACTATCGGCCAACCAGCCTTACAGCTTAGGTGTAGGCACTAGCCGACACCCATAAACCTTAGCCAAACACGGCAATCAAATCGCGTATCCCTTGCATTAAATAATCCACTTCAGCTTGGGTGTTGTACATCGCAAATGACGCGCGTGCGGTTGCCGGAACATGGTAAAAATCCATCACCGGCATCGCGCAATGGTGGCCTGCGCGGATGGCTATGCCTAGGCTGTCCAACATAGTGCCGATGTCGTGCGGGTGGATTTTATCCAACACAAATGACAGGATTGCGCCTTTCTCCTCGGCTTCACCAATAATGCGCAGCCCTTTAATCTGTTGCGCCTGTTCGGTGGCGTAGGCCAACAGCCCGGCTTCATACGCGGCAATTTCCGCCATGCCGATGCTGTTGACGTAATCAATCGCCGCGCCTAAACCGATTACATCAGCAATATTGGGCGTACCTGCTTCAAATTTATACGGCAAGCTGTTGTATTCGGTTTCGGTGAAGGTGACTTTGCGGATCATATCGCCACCGCCTTGGTAAGGCGGCATGGCTTCCAACAAAGCTTGCTTGCCGTACAACACGCCAGTGCCGCTAGGGCCATAGAGTTTGTGGCCTGAAAACACATAAAAATCACAATCCAGGTCTTGCACGTCGATAGCAATATGCGGAATCGCTTGGGCACCGTCTAACAACACCGGGATATTTTTGGCATGGGCGGCGGCAATGATGTCCTTAACCGGATTGATCGTGCCTAAGGCGTTGGACATGTGCACGACTGCCACCAAGCGGGTTTTGTCGCTCAGCAATTGTTCAAACTCGCTAAAAATCAGTTCGCCTTGCAAGTTGATGGGGGCGACTTTTAACACCGCACCCGTTTGTTCGCAGAGCATTTGCCACGGCACGATGTTGGAGTGGTGTTCCATTGCGGTGATGAGGATTTCATCGCCCGCTTTGATATTGGCCTTACCATAGGTTTGCGCTACCAGATTGATGGCTTCGGTCGCGCCTTTTACAAAAATGATTTCCTTGTCGCTGGCGGCATTGATAAAGCTTTTGACCTTGCTGCGTGCGCCTTCAAACAAGTCGGTGGAGCGCACGCTTAAGGTATGCACGCCCCGATGTACGTTGGCGTAATGGTGGCTATAGACATCGACGATGCTGTCTATCACCGCCTGCGGTTTTTGGCAGGAAGCGGCATTATCTAAATACACCAACGGTTTATTGCGGATTTTTTCAGCCAATATAGGGAAATCAGCACGAATTTTTTCTACCGGAAAATTTGTCATAGTTTTGTCTGTTTTAAGGGTGGCGTGTTGCTTAATAGCCAGCAACACATTATAGTTTTGAATGATATTAATTTTGGGTTTGACGACACATGGCTACTGTAAATCCGAGTAAACACCTGACCAATCTTGATGAATGGCGGCGCTTAGGCGAAGCCGGCATTTTTGCGCCGGAAAGCCGGCTTGAGCTGATCCACGGAGAAATTTTAGAGATGGCACCGATAGGTTTTAATCACGCGGGTCATCTGATTCGCTTACTGAATTATTTTGCACCACGCATAGCGGATAAAGCCTTGCTAAACGCACAAAACCCCCTCCAACTTGGCGACCTGTCCGAACCCGAACCCGATTTCATGCTGCTAAAACCCAGCGCCGATTTTTATTCATCCCGCCATCCGACTGCCGCCGACGTGTTGCTGTTAGTGGAAGTGGCAGACAGCTCGTTGTATTACGACCAAAACCAAAAACTGCGTTTATATGCCTTACACGGCATTCCCGAATATTGGCTGCTTAACCTCAATGACGCGTGCCTAGAAGTATATCGGCAGCCACATGGCGACGTGTATGCCGAAAAAACCACGTTACGGCACGGTGCTACGCTAAACCTGTCGCAATTGCCTGATATTGCCGTCAACATGGCTGATATTTTATAAGCCTTTCAGGGCTACTCACCTAAAGCGGGACTGAGGAGCCGTTGGCTGAGCGGAGTCGTTGGCTGAGCGGAGCCGTTGGCTGAGCGGAGCCGAAGCCGGCGGCGGGATTCGCTTCGACTCCGCTCAGCGAACGACACCCAAACTGTCCCAGCTTAAACGGGAAGCCCCTTTCAGCGTGCTATACGGTAGACCTGCGCGGTTGTAAAAACCTCGCAGGTCTTTTGTCCTGCCGCTAATGGGCAGTGCGCCTTGCCATTACAACCAGCCCTGCTCCACACCTTCTTGCGGAAAGCGCAGCAACACGGCTGCCAACACCAGATCATGCAAGCTTTTAACCGCAATCTTATCGACCATTTCATTGGCAAACGCAAACGTCAGCATATTGCGGGCGGTCGCTTCATCAATACACCGCGATTGCAGATAAAAAATGGATTTTTCATCCAACTGCCCGACGGTCACGCCGTGTCCGCATTTCACATCATCGGCATAAATTTCTAACTGCGGCTTGGTATCGGCTTCGGCATCGCTGGACAACAGCAAATTGCGGTTATTCATTTGCGAATCGGTGTGCTGGGCATCTTCTGCAACCACTACCCGACCTTGAAACACGCCTCTGGCCCTGTCCGCCAACACGCCTTTATACAGCTCGCGGCTGATCCCATTGGGTTTTAAATGGTTGATGCGGGTATGGTTGTCGATATGCTGGCGGTTATGGCCCAAATACAAACCGTACAAGCCACATTCTGAGGCCAAATCTAAATCCGTGTGTATATCGGTGCGTGCCAACACGCCGCCCAAGGCAAAATTATGATGGGTAAACCGGGCATCACGCGCTTGCTGAACATAAGTGCCGCCAAAATGATACGCTTTCGCCGATTCGTACTGCACTTTGCTTAAGGTGAGCGACGCATTCGCGCCGACAAACACTTCGGTGACGGCAGCCGTCAAATACGCCGCATCTAGGCCGACAAAGCTTTCAATAACGGTGGCTTGCGCCAGTTCATCAACCACCAGCAGCGTGCGCGTCGCCAACAACACCTCGGCTTGGGTAGCGACATGCAGAATTTGCACAGGCTTGTCCAAGACCAACTTAGCCGGAATATGCAGCAACACCCCATCGCTAAACCACGCGCTGTTAAACGCCACAAAACCATGTTCATCATTGCTGACGGCCTTATTGACATAAGCCTGTAAAAACTCGGCGCGGCTTGCCAACGCATCCGCCATGCTGATTAAAGTGACCGCCTCAGGCAAATCCGCCAATACCGACAATTCTGCCGAAAACCGCCCATCCACCAACACCACCGACCACGCATCCGCCAATTGCTGGGTCGCCAGCCAAGCGCGGTCTATCACGCTGTCAGTCGTGGCAGCGGCAAAATGTTTTTTACCGAGAGCCGAAACATTGGTGTAACGCCATTCTTCGGCACGCGGCGACGGAAAACCGTGCGCCAAAAATTTATCTAAACCGTCTTGCCGTAACAATTGCAACCACGGCACAGCCTGTCCGGGCAACGTCGGGGCTAGCGTAGTATAAGGGCTTACTGA
>JABFST010000418.1 GCA_013140465.1 Methylococcaceae bacterium | reverse complement strand
GGCTAGTAAACAAAAAAAACGCACGGCCTAGGCTGGCTTCCAGCACAGGCAAGGCAAAATCGACAATTAAGGCGGTAAATTGCGGATCCGTCGGCTGGGGCAAGCCTTTAGGATGATAAAACAAGGATTGTGCCGCATAATCAAACGGGCTGCCCCAACTGGCGCTGGTGGCTTGGGTGATGCCCAAATTATTGGCAAAATAATCAAACTTATTGGCAATGCTTAAGGTGGCTGAGGTAAAAATCCATGCCGCCTGATGTTGTTGCATAAAATTTTGGAATTCGGCGGCGATGTCTAGCGGCGTTAGGCTTAAGGTAAAGGTTTTGCGGTGTATTTCATACCAGCGTATCCATTTGCCGCTGCGCGGGTCTAAAATCAGCCCCAACTTATCCAGCAAATCTTCCGCACGCTTAAAGCACGCATCTAAGGCTTTAGTCTTGACCGAAGCCAGCTTTAACTGCTCCAGCAACCGCCCCAATTGCGCCTGGACGGCAACCAAGCCCGCCGATATTTTGGGGTTTTGTTCAAGCTCCCGCCATTCGCCGCGTTTGAGATCAAGGCCAAACGCCAAACGCAAGTCTTTGGTTTCGTGTTCCAAATCTTCAGCCGCCGTGCGCAACGCTGGAATGTCTGTCGCATCTTTGTGATATTCAATTAAGGCATCTTGTGCCAAATCATGCAATTGCTTAGAGCCTAAATTAATGCCTAAAAAATTGGCGGCGGTGTCAGCCAATTGGTGCGCTTCGTCTATCACCACCACCTCGGCATTGGGCAACAGTTCGCCAAAACCGCCGTCACGCAAAGACCAGTCGGCACACAGCAAATGATGGTTGACGACCAGCACATCGGCGTCTTGGGCTTTTTTGCGCGCTTTTACCAGAAAACAATCGGCATAATCAGGGCAATCTTGGCCCAAACAATTGTCGATGGTCGATGTGGCCTGATACCAAACCGGATTGCCTTCCGCAACATCGGACATTTCGGCTATATCACCCACCAAAGTGCGGTTTGCCCACGATTTGATTTTGCCCAAGGCCAGGGCATCTTCTTTGGCAAAGCCTAAAGTAGAGTTTAAGGCGTTTTGCAGCCGATAAGTGCATAAATAATTGCTGCGGCCTTTTAGCAAGGCGGCATCAAAAGGCACTTTGATGGCTTTGCGGATGAGGGGTAAATCTTTGCCAAACAATTGGTCTTGAAGATTTTTTGTGCCTGTGGAAATGATGGTTTTTTTGCCCGACAAAATGGCGGGCACCAGATAAGCAAAAGTTTTGCCCGTGCCTGTACCTGCTTCGGCAATTAAATGCCGTTTGTCCTTAATCGCCAAAGCCACGGCATCCGCCATTTCCTGCTGTGCCAAGCGCGGCTGGTAAGCAGAAATGACCGCCGCCAACGCGCCGTCACTGCCAAAAAATTGTTTTGTGTCTGTCACAAGAAAATATGCCGAACTGGCGTCGCTAAAAAGCTGACATAGTAGGGCAATGTCAACAATAATGCTATGGGGAATGCAAAATTGCCCCATAACCTGGGCTTTTTGTAGGCTCTAAACACTTTCCACACCACAGCGTGGGTTTTAAAATGGCTGGACTACGCAATAGGCAACAAAAAAAGTTGCATTTTTAAAGTTCTGGGTTATTATATGCGGCTTGCGGAGAGGTGGCTGAGCGGCCGAAAGCGGCGGTCTTGAAAACCGTTGAGGGTTGATCCCCTCCCAGGGTTCGAATCCCTGCTTCTCCGCCATTCATATACTACTCAGCAAATCAAAGCTCATATTCCTAAGCAGTGCGCCAGTCCGCATTGAATCTTGTTAAAAATCCCCCGCAACACCTACCGAATTTAAGTGCAAAAAAGCGTATTCCCGCGTTGATACTTACGGTATTGCAAACCTAAGCTTTTCATTTTTTTGCCCTGTGCTGCTTCACATCAAGCATCCTATCTGGTTTTTTTTGGGGCAAACAAAACACTTCTGTTTAATAAAGTGTACCGTTTTTGCTGTACCGCGTGTTGCTAAGCACACGGTTGGGTCGAATCTACGTTTGCTTATATCGTAAACATTCAGGCCCCCTCCTTAAAAAGGAGGGGGCCTGAATAAGTGCCTTATATCAGGTGCGTTATTTTTAGCAGTACGCCAATGATGAGTGTGGTTTGCAGAAAACCTGCACCAACTATCCAACGGGTTAAGTCGGCTTTGCTTTCGTAAATGCGTTGGTTGGTTTCGGCAATCATGCGCCCTGTGTCGGCTCTCAATAGCTCTACTTCATGTTTTAGCGTTGTTTCCAGCTCTTTCATGTCCCGCTTGGTCGCCACATCATCAAGATGGTAATCATGCCGCGCCTGTTCTAGTGTGCTGTCTGTGGCGGCACGTTGTAGTTCAGTGATTGCTTCTGCCTGTTCATCAGTGAAGCCAACGGCCTTAAGTCGGTTGGCAAAGTGCAAGGTATCAAATGGGATTGCGTTCATGTTGTCACCTATTTTTGTGTCTTATTGGCTGTTATTGTACTACTTGGCTATTAATTAACCGCCGGCATTTTATAAATCGACGCAACTTCACCGCCCAGCCTTGAGGTATTGCAGTACCTCGCCTATTTAGCCATTAGTCTGCCCCGTTGTTCTAATAGGTCGCCCCGTGTGTTGGCTGCTTCGGTTAAGTTTTTAATAGCATGGGCTAACGCCATCTCTACAACTTCGATTGGGTGCGCCGTGGACTCTGCTGCCCAGTCCCTGAAAGCCAAGTGCTAAGCCATAGCTATGTAACCCGGGATAGTTAGGGAGATTGTAAACTTCCTGCTATAAACAACTTCTCAAAGTTTGCCGCTGAAATAATAACCGTATCGGTCAGCGTTTGCGCGTCCTCAAAATCACTGTCTCCGGTAATAAAAAGATCAGCTTTTACATAATGGGCGCATTCAAGAAACTTTGCATCTTTGCGGTCGCGTGGAAATTCTATCGCCACATTCGGACTTTGCAAGGCCACAGAATCACCCAATAAATCAAGCCACCGCACGATAAACTCAGGCGAAAATTTGAATTTCTTACGCTGCAACACCTCCCTGTACTCTTCCATAATCGCAGGTGATGCGATCCACTCCCATTAGCATGATCCAATACCCATAAAATCACCAATTCCGGCAATCCATCTTTCAACATTGCAGAAATCAAAATATGGGTATCAATCAAAACTTTCATAAACCGTTACGATAAGCCTCAATTTCTGCTGCTATTTCAGCGTTTGTTATCGCCAGTACTTCTGGCAACGCTTGGGTTTCTGCCAGTAGCCCACGCCATTTTTTAAGCCGCTGTTGCCGTTGCAGCTCATCCATCTGGGTTTCTGGCAAAATCATAATGAGCTTGGCATGGCTACCAAACCATGACCGATAAGACGGTGGCAAACAAGTGTCAATGCGACCATTGGCTGTTATATCAACTTCTAATTCAATTGCTTGCATAAAACCTACGCCTTATTCAGTTGTCGTTGGCAAATAATTAAGCCGCTTGGACTAAGGTCAAGGGGTCACCTCTTTAAGCACCCCCCAACGTTGTTTCAGCTTATCCCGGTTCAGGGCTAACCATTGGATGGCAATAATCGGGATCGCCGATTCTATTTTGCCGTTTTCCACCATGCGATAGGCTTCTTCAAAAGCTACGGCACTGACCAGTATGTCTTCATGCTCATAGTCCAAGCCATGAATGCCGCCGATTTGCGTGCTGTCAACCTTGCCGCAAAACAGGGTGATGCGTTCTGACGAACCGCCGGGGGTCGTATAAAATTCACTGATGACGCTCAGCTCTTGTGGCGTGCAACCCGCTTCTTCAACACATTCGCGATAGGCGACGGCTTCGGCGGTTTCGCCTTCTTCTATCGCGCCCGCGACAATTTCCACTAGCCATGCCCGCTCTGGACACACAATCGCCCCCGCCCGAAATTGCTCAATCAAAATGACGGCATCGGCATGGGGGTCATACAGCAACACCGCCACACAACTGCCGCGCACGAACAGTTCACGGCTGATTTCTTCGCTCCATCCGCCCGCATACAAAGTGTGCTTGAGGCGGTATTTTTCCATGCGGAAAAAGCCAGGATACACGATTTGTTTTTCGATAATTTCAAATTGCTTGCTCATAATTTGCCTTGGTAAGAAACCTTATAGATAACGCCCAGCTTGTCGTCGCTGATTAACAAGCTGCCGTCGGGTAGGGTGAGAATGTCCACGGGCCGTCCTAGCGCACTGCCGTCTGCTTGCAACCAGCCCGTGATAAAGTCTTGTTCGGCAACCGCCTGGCCTTGCTTGAATTTGATTTGCACGACTTTATAGCCTTGCGGTTCGGTGCGGTTCCAAGAACCATGCTGGGCAACAAACAACTGGTTTTGGTATTCAGCCGGAAATTGATTGCCCTGATAAAAGCGTATGCCTAAAGGTGCGACATGGGCCTTAAATTGCCAAACAGGCGGCGTAAATTCGGCGCATTTGCGCTCTCCTGCCAACTCGGGGTCGGGCGTGTCGCCGCCGTGGCAAAATGGATAGCCAAAATGCCCGCCTTTGACAGTCCATTGGTTAAGCTCATCATGCGGCACATCATCGCCAAGATGGTCGCGCCCATTATCGGTAAAAAACAAATTGTCCGTGCCGGGTTGCCAATCAAAGCCCACCGTGTTCCTGATGCCTTTGGCGATAATTTCAAAACCGCTGCCATCGGGATTAAGCCGCACTAGCGAGGCGTAAATATCTTGCTCGGGATTGCAGATATTGCAGGGCGCACCCACGGCGGTATACAGTTTGTGGTCAGGGCCAAAGCGCAGGTATTTCCACCCGTGGTGCTTGTCGCTGGGCAGCTGGTCATAAATCACGACAGGTTTGGGGTGGTTGGCGAGTTGTTGGTTGATGTGGTCGTAGCGGAGTATGCGGCTGATTTCGGTGACATACAACGCACCATCTTTATAAGCCACGCCATTCGGCATGGTCAAATTTTCGGCAATAATATGGCGTTGCTCGGCGATGCCATCATGGTTAGCGTCTTGCACGGCATAGACTTTGCCTTCGCGTCCGCTGCCGACAAACACCACGCCGTTACCGCCCAAGGCTAAACTGCGGGCATTAGGGACATTGTCCGCATACACAGACACGCTAAACCCTGCGGGTACATGCAGCTGCGCCAACACCTCTTGCAGTGGCACAGCGTCCGCCCATGCCCCAGTATTGTTCAATAAAATCAAGGGCAACAGCGTTTTAGGTAAATATTTCATGTCTATGTCCTGTATTTGAAAACTTAGCGTTATATTATCACTCTTAGCAAGGCTTGGAATGCGTTATTCCATCCCCATATTATTACGACACCAACACACACGAGGTTATCACCATGATGCGGATTTTGCTTTTTTTGGCGACCAATATCGCCATAATGATAGTTGTAGGGATTATTTTTAGCGTATTTGGCATCGGCTCAGTCCTAGATGCGCGAGGGGTGGACTTAAACCTCAATGCCTTGCTGGTGATGTCCGCTGTTATCGGCATGACGGGTTCGGTGGTGTCATTGGCGATGTCCAAATGGTCTGCCAAACAGGCGATGGGCGTACAAGTGATTGCGTCAGCCCAAAGCCAAACCGAACGCTGGTTAATTGACATTGTTGCCAAACAAGCGCGTTTGGCGGGTATTGGTATGCCCGAAGTGGGTATCTTCCACGCCCCAGAAGCCAACGCTTTTGCCACGGGCATGAGCAAAAACAACGCTTTGGTCGCGGTCAGCACAGGCTTGTTACAAAGCATGGATGCCGACGAAGTGGAGGCTGTGATTGGGCATGAGATTAGCCATGTGGCGAACGGCGACATGGTGACAATGGCCTTAATGCAAGGCGTGGTAAACACCTTTGTGTTCTTCTTTGCAACGCTGATTGGGCATTTTGTCGATAAGGTGGTGTTCAAGACCGAACGCGGCACCGGCCCCGCTTATTACATTACCCAAATGTTGGCACAAATTGCCTTAGGCTTTTTGGCCTCTATGCTGGTGATGTGGTTTTCCCGTTACCGCGAATTTAAGGCCGATGCGGGCGGTGCTAAACTGGCGGGGCGCGACAAAATGATAGCCGCCTTGCGTGCCTTGCAACGCGGACATGAAGCCCAAGACCTGCCTGGGCAGTTGGCGGCGTTTGGCATTAACGGCGGCGGTGTCAGCCGTTTGTTTATGAGCCACCCGCCACTAGAAGAACGCATTGCGGCATTACAAAACAGCCGTTAAGCCATCCTGCCCCGCCTGTATGCAAACAGTGCCGGGGCAATCTGCCTAGATCAACCCCTGCGCTTTAAATTATTCATTTTTAAGCGGTTCGCGTAAAATCAGGCATCCTATTCCATCTGCTCCAATATAAGGAATCCCATGAATAAAATTATGTTCTTCGTAGTCTTGCTGGCTGCTGGCAGTGTTTACGCAGCCGAAACCAAAAATGAATGGCAAAACACGACCATATCAGAAGAAACCATCGCTAAAATCCAACAAGCCAAACTGGAATACAAACAGTGCGTGGGTGCCGAAATGCAAAAATCTGTCTATCAAAACCAAGACAGCCGCAAGTCTACAGAAACCATCGTCAAACAATGTGAACCCGTATTGGCTAAAATGCGCGTGGTTTATACCGACCAAAAAGTCCCGGGCGTAGTTGCAGACAGGCATTTAAAACAAATGCGCTATCAAATGATGCGCGATGTGTTGCAAAACATGATGTATATCGATGCGGCGCGTAAAGCTGGCCAGCCCCAATAAGCGGATGCGGGTTTCTGGCCCGCCCGCCAATAATAATAACCTACGGAGATACCGCCCATGAACATGACTTATGCGATCGATTTGTCATTAAAACCAACCACTTTCGACTTTTGGCATGTGTGCCTGGCCGGTACGGTTGCCCTATTAGCCTTAAGCCTCATCGTGCTGCTGTTGGTGATGGTCATTAGCTTGGCGCGGCGCAGCCAGCAACCCGCGCCCGTGGCAGAACCCGCCGCTGCCGCAGTAGCCCCCGAACCCGTCATCCAAATTGTTGAAAAAATAGTTGAAGTTGAAAAACTCGTCTATGCCCCGGCACCCGAGCCTGTCGTGCTAAAAGAAGCCAGTTCCGATGCGGCTTTGCAACTGCTGGGCCTGTTGCAATCCGAAGCCCGTTTTATCGATTTTATCAAAGAAGACATCACCAGCTACAACGATGCAGACATCGGCATAGCCGCCCGCGTTGTGCATGAAGGCTGTAACAAAGCCATCAACGAACATTTCACCTTAGTGCCTGTGCGTACAGAAGATGAAGGCGGCTTAATCACCTTGCCCGCTGGTTTTGATGCTGCGACCGTGCGCCTAACAGGCGATATTATTGGTTCGGCACCGTTTACAGGCACACTGATCCACAAAGGCTGGCAAGCCACTGATGTCAAACTGCCCAAACTGACCCAAGGCCATAACGCCGCGATACTCGCTGCCGCCGAGGTGGAACTATGAGTTTGTTTGACCACATCAAAACACGGCAAGAAGAACCCAAACCCAAACCCAAACCCACGCCACCGCCTGTCGCGCAAAACACGCCCGAGCCAGTCGTTGCTAGCCCCGCAGCAGCAGTCGCCGAAACCCCGCCGCCCGCCGCCGCTATCGCCGAAGAACCGCCAGCCATCATCAGCCCCGAACCACCCGCAGCGCAACCCGCGCCTATCGGCCCACGGCATTATGCGGTCGGCATCGATTTGGGTACGACCCACTGCGTATTGTCTTATGCCGACATCACCGATTGCGAGGATGGCGAATTTGCCCAGCAAGTCATGGCTATCCCGCAGTTGACAGCACCCGGCATGGTTGAAAACAGCCTGCAATTACCATCATTTTTATACCAAGCCCATGCCGCCGAACTGGCGGAAGGCGCGGTGGCCTTGCCGTGGAATGCCAACCCCAGCTATTTGGTCGGCGAAATTGCGCGTAATTTAGGCAGCAAAACCCCCATCCGCTTAGTGTCCAGTGCCAAAAGCTGGTTATGCCATGCGGGTGTGGACTGCAAGTCGCCAATCTTACCCGCCGATGCTCCCGACGAAGTGGAGCGCGTGTCCCCCTTCCAAGCCACCACCGCCTATTTGGAACATATCCGTGATGCGTGGCAGAGCTTGCACCCCAACGCGCCATTGTCGGAGCAAGATGTGGTGATTACCGTCCCCGCATCATTTGATCCGGCGGCACGCGAATTAACCGTAGAATCCGCACGCTCAGTCGGCTTAGGCCAAGCCATTCTGCTTGAAGAACCACAAGCCGCTTTATACAGCTGGATAGAAAAAAGCCAAGGCGATTGGCGCAAACAAGCCAAGTGCGGCGATATTATCCTGGTTGTCGATGTCGGTGGCGGCACTACTGACTTGTCGCTGATTGCCGTGACAGAACAACACGGCAACCTGGAACTCACGCGGGTGGCGGTAGGCGACCACATCTTATTGGGCGGCGACAACATGGATTTGGCCTTAGCCTATACGGTTAAAGCCAAGCTCGAACAAGACGGCAAACGCCTAGAACCTTGGCAAGTGCAAGCCCTGACCCACGGCTGCCGCGATGCCAAAGAAAAGCTCTTTAACAACGCCGAAATCGACAACATCCCCTTGGTCATCGCCACGCGTGGCTCATCGCTGCTGTCCGGCAATTTGCGCACCGAACTAACCCGTGCCGAAGTTGAACAAGTCTTGGTTGAAGGCTTTTTGCCGCGTGTTGCTGCCAGTGACCGCCCGATTAGCCGCACCCGCGTCGGCTTGCGCACCGCCGGTTTGCCGTATGCCCAAGATGCCGCCATCACGCGGCATTTGGCGGCGTTTTTGGCTAAACAACAACATGCCACCCACGACCTAAAAGACATCAACCTGCCCGAACATGCCACGTTTTTACACCCCACCGCCGTGTTATTTAATGGCGGCGTGCTCAAAGCCAACAGCTTGGCGGTACGCCTGATGGAGGTGTTAAACGCTTGGCTGGCTGCCGAAGAAGCCCCCGCTGCTCGCTTGCTGGCGGGTGCAGATTTGGATTTGGCGGTTGCGCGGGGCGCGGC
>JABFST010000338.1 GCA_013140465.1 Methylococcaceae bacterium | reverse complement strand
GACAAACTCCTGCGCAAAGGCCATTTATGGGTTTTTAGCAACGAGGTGGACACTAAGCGTTCCCCTTTAGAACACTTTAGCGCAGGTGACTTAGTGCATGTAGTGGGGGATGACGGCAAGATACTTGGTACGGCTTACATCAACCCCCACACCTTAGTGTGCGCACGGCTGCTATCCCGAAAAAACAACCTTAAATGCGGAGTCAATTTTTTTAAGGAACGCCTGTCCACGGCCTTGGATTTGCGTGAAAAGCTGTTTGACAAACCCTACTACCGCCTTATTTTTGGGGAAAGCGACGGCTTGCCCGGCTTGGTTATCGACCGTTTTGGCAGCGTGCTGTCACTGCAAATCACCACCGTAGGCATAGAGCTACGCCGTGAGGCGTTGTTTACCGCCCTGCACGAATTATTGCAGCCCACTGCGATTATCCTAAAAAACGACAACAGCCAACGCCAGCTGGAAGGCTTGAGCGCCGAATCCGAACTGGTTTATGGAGCACTGCCCGAAACCCTCATCATTGAAGAGAATGGTGCGCAATTTAAAATAGACATCTTAGACGGACAAAAAACCGGCTGGTTTTACGACCACCGCAGCAGCCGCGCCTATTTGGCGGGCATTGCTAAAAACCAACGGGTGCTGGATTTATTTTCTTATACTGGCGCATGGGGCATACCTGCGGCTATGGCCGGGGCATCGGAAGTCACTTGTGTGGATGCCTCCGAAGGCGCATTAGCCCTTGCCAGCACTAACGCCGGACTCAACGGGGTTGCCGACAAAATGCAGTTTGTGCGCAACGATGTGTTTGAGTTTTTAAAGCAAGCCCGCCTCGACAACCAACTCTATGATATTATTGTCCTAGACCCCCCTGCCCTCATTAAACGCAAAAAAGACTTCAAGCAAGGTTATGAGGCGTATCGGCGACTGAACCAGTTGGCTTTACAGGTGCTGTCTAAAAACGGGGTCTTAATTTCCGCATCTTGCTCATTTCACCTAAGCCGAGACAATCTGCATGAAATTTTGCGCTCTTCAGGGCGGCATATCGACCGTCATTTGGTATTTTTTGCCAGCGGTGGACAAGGGCCTGACCACCCTATAGACCCGGCATCACCCGAGTCTGAATACCTAAAAACGTATTTTTGCAAAGTCTCGCCCAGCCTATAAAAGCATTGAGACATCCTTAACCGCATTATAAAATACAGCGCTTGTTTTTGGGTTCATAGGCAACCCACGTTGGCAACAAACAAGCTATAACGCCTTATAACTATAACAATACCACCGAGGATACCCTATAAAATGAAAGCCTGTGATTCCTGCTCGGGTCGAGCTGAAATTGGTAAAAACCATAAACAAGTGCCAGTATGGCAAAGGGCCATCGGTCTTGTTTTTGTCTACTTGCCGATCATTACACTGCCGTTTGTATTCATCAGCGCCTATCTGACTTACTACCATTTACGCCTCATCGGCGGCAAAAACATTAAGACTTTTAGCGATTTCCTACCCGAACGCAGTAGCCATCGCTATGATTTAAAAAGCCAAATCACAATGCACGGCTCTTTTAAAGCGAGTTTGGCGCAATCAAAACTGTATTGGATACTCAATTGCACATGGTATTGCCCAGTCAGTGTCGCCGTTTTTGAATGGCACGCGTATATGGTAAAAATTGTTGAAAACTGGTGGTGCCCATTTACCCATGAAAAGAAAGAAGGTTATAGCAACGCCAAAATAGACCAATCTTTTTGGCATATTTATCCAGAAGACAACGCCAAACTTGATCCAGCTGACAGGGACAACCCTATCTGGAATGAGAACGCAGAAAAATAAATCGTAAAGTGCTAGGTTCAAGATTAAAGGTGCAATAACCTAAAGATCAAAGACTCTAGTGTCTTTGGTCTTTTACCTAACACTTGTCCTTTTCTGATGCAAATCGGCCCCCACACGCTACACAACAAGCTTATCTTAGCCCCAATGGCGGGCATTACCGACCGCCCATTCAGGTCTTTGTGCAAACAATTCGGTGCAGGTTTGGCGGTATCCGAAATGGTTGCCTCCAACCCCGCCCTGCAAGCCCACAAACGCACTTTACTCAAAGCCGACCACAACGGCGAATCTGGACTGTGTTCGGTGCAGATTCTAGGGACTGACCCCCAACAAATGGCTGAAGCGGCGCGCCTTAACGTGCAACGCGGCGCACAAATCATTGACATCAACATGGGCTGCCCGGCCAAAAAAGTCTGCTCGGTTGCCGCAGGTTCAGCCCTGTTACGCGACGAAACTTTGGTCAAACAAATTTTAGATGCCGTAGTAGGTGCAGTTACCGTCCCCGTCACGCTAAAAATACGCACGGGTTGGGATGTGCACAGCCGCAATGCCGTGAAGGTTGCCAAGCTTGCCGAACAAGCGGGCATAGCTGCCATCACGCTGCACGGACGCACGCGTGCCTGCAAATTTAACGGTCAGGCCGAGTACGAAACCATCCGGCAAGTCAAACAAGCCGTCAACATACCCGTTATCGCCAATGGTGACATTACCAGCCCCGAAAAAGCCCAATATGTGCTAAACGCCACTGGCGCAGACGGCCTCATGATAGGCCGGGCCGCCCAAGGCAACCCTTGGCTATTTAAGCAAACACTCCATTTCCTAAACACGGGCAAACTGCTTGAAAAGCCCAGCCCATCGGCAATACACCCGATTTTAATTGGGCATTTGGAAGCACTATATCGCTTCTACGGGGATGCCAGCGGTGTTAGAATAGCGCGGAAACATATCGCTTGGTATTTACAGCCACTGACGGGCATCAGCCCAACAACCAAGAGCCAGATTAACCAAGCCACCCGCCCATCTGAACAACTCGCGCTGATACATTCGGCATTCCATCGACTTTCAACTGACAGTGCTGCATCATGAACGCTACCCAAAAAAGTGCTGAAATTATTAACATAGACAGCAAAAAACCCGTCCCCGTGCCTTTGTCAGTTTATGTCAAACAGACGGTAGAAACTTATCTCACCCAGCTCAACGGACATGATGCTGTAGGCTTACATGCGATGGTCATTAGCGAAGTGGAAAAACCCTTGTTGGAAGCCGCATTGGAATACGCCGGCCACAACCAAACCAAAGCCGCCAAAGCCCTAGGCTTAAGCCGTAGCACTTTGCGTAAAAAGCTAGACCACTACGGCATTTCCTAAGCTCCTGTTTGCCTTATCCACACCCACAACCCCATTCTTTAAAGGTCTGCATGAACAAAAAAATTACCCGCGCGTTAGTCAGTGTTTCCGATAAAACCGGTATCGTTGAATTTTGCCAGCAATTGAGCCAACTTGGCATTGAAATACTGTCTACGGGCGGCACCGCCAAAGCCTTGGCGGCATTATCCATCCCTGTCACGGAAGTGTCCGATTACACAGGTTTTCCTGAAATGATGGACGGTCGGGTAAAAACTTTACATCCTAAAGTGCATGGCGGCATTTTAGGCCGTCGCGGCGTGGATGATGCGGTGATGGCGGCTAACGGCATCCAACCTATCGATTTGGTGGTGGTCAATTTATATCCGTTTGAACAAACTATCGCCAAGCCTGATTGCGACCTTGAAACCGCAATTGAAAACATCGACATCGGTGGCCCGACCATGATCCGCGCCGCTGCCAAAAACCATAACGATGTCGCCATCGTGGTTGACCCTAACGATTACGCGGCAATTTTGGCCGAACTCACGGCTGCCGACAATTGCCTGAGTGCCGCCACCCGCTTTAAGTTGGCCTTAACCAGCTTTGAGCATACCGCGCGTTACGATACCGCTATCGCCAGCTATTTGGGGCAAATCAACCATATCCAATTCCCTGATACCTTAAATTTACAGTTTTACCGTAACCAAACCATGCGTTATGGGGAAAACCCCCACCAAAACGCGGCGTTTTACCGCGAAAAAGCCCCCGCAGCGGGTACTATCGCCGCCGCCGTGCAATTGCAAGGCAAAGAATTGTCGTATAACAACATCGCTGATGCCGATGCGGCTTTAGAATGCGTTAAAGCTTTCACCGCCAAACCCACTTGCGTGATCGTCAAACACGCCAACCCCTGTGGCGTTGCTGAGGCTGATGATTTGTACACAGCGTATGACAAAGCCTACGCCACCGACCCGACTTCGGCTTTCGGCGGCATCATCGCCTTTAACCAAGAATTGGACGAAACCACGGCGGCAGCCATTATTGACCGTCAATTTGTTGAAGTCATTATTGCACCGACCATTAGCGCCGCCGCCTTAGCCGTGTTAGCCAGCAAACAAAACATCCGTGTCATGACTTGTGGCGTATGGGACAAAACCAACACCCCCGCCTTAGACTTTAAGCGGGTTGCGGGTGGTTTGTTGGTGCAAGACAAAGACTTCGGCGAAATTGGCGTGGACGATTTGAAACTGGTTAGCCAGCGCAAACCGAGTGACCAAGAACTCGCCGATTTGTTGTTTGCTTGGAAAGTGGCGAAGTTTGTCAAATCCAACGCCATTGTGTATTGTCAAAACGGGCAAACTATTGGTGTCGGTGCAGGGCAAATGAGCCGTGTGTATTCGGCTAAAATTGCTGGCATCAAAGCGGCTGATGAAGGTTTGTCTGTGCCGGGTTCGGCGATGGCCTCAGATGCTTTTTTCCCGTTTCGTGACGGCATAGACGCTGCTGCGGCTGCGGGCATTACCGCGATTATCCAGCCAGGTGGTTCAGTGCGTGACCATGAAGTCATCGCCGCTGCTGATGAACACAATATTGCGATGGTGTTTACGGGTATGCGCCATTTCCGGCATTAAGCCGCACTTTCAGCAAACGTGCGCCTATCCTGTAGGGGCGGATGAAACCGCCTCTACAGCTTGATTTGCCCAGTTGTTAATCCCTCTTACCTTAAGACTTACATTATGAAAATCCTCATCGTCGGTAGCGGTGGTCGTGAACACGCCTTAGCTTGGAAAGCCAAACAATCACCCAAAGCCGAACATGTTTTTGTCGCGCCCGGCAATCCGGGTACGGCCTTGGAAAACGGTATCAGCAACGTCGCGATTGCTGTTGATGACATCGACGGACTGCTGGCTTTCGCGCAACAAGAAGCGATTGGCCTGACCATTATTGGCCCCGAAGTGCCTTTGGTGTTAGGCGTGGTGGATCGCTTTCAAGCCGCTGGACTCAAGTGTTTTGGCCCTAGCGCACTGGCGGCGCAATTGGAAGGCTCCAAGTCGTTCTGCAAAGCCTTTATGGTGCGCCACCAGATTCCAACTGCCAAATACCAATCCTTTACCGACCAAGACGCGGCAATTGCCTATATTAACCAAGAAGGTGCGCCCATCGTCGTTAAAGCCGACGGTTTGGCAGCGGGTAAAGGCGTAATTGTCGCCAGCACCACCGCCGAAGCGATAGCCGCCGTTGAAGACATGCTGGCGGGCAATGCTTTTGGT
The DNA here is from genome assembly GCA_013140465.1 of Methylococcaceae bacterium. Lineage (GTDB taxonomy): Bacteria > Pseudomonadota > Gammaproteobacteria > Methylococcales > Methylomonadaceae > Methylobacter_C. The sequence continues at coordinate 3,612 of JABFST010000338.1, read as the reverse complement.
GAAGCAGGCAGCCGAGTGGTGATCGAGGAGTTTTTACAAGGTGAAGAAGCCAGTTTTATCGTGATTGCAGACGGCAAACACGCCCTGCCTATGGCCACATCACAAGACCATAAAGCGCGTGACAATGGTGATAAAGGCCCAAACACAGGCGGTATGGGGGCTTATTCGCCCGCGCCTGTGGTCACGCCGGACATTCATGCGCTAGTGATGCGTGATGTCATCGCCCCCACCTTAGCAGGTATGGCGGCAGAAGGTTTGCCTTATACAGGCTTTTTGTACGCGGGCTTAATGATTACTCCCGCCAACGAAGTGAAGGTGTTGGAATATAACTGCCGTTTTGGCGATCCTGAAACCCAACCGATTATGATGCGCATGGGCAGCGACTTGGTTGAGTTGTGCTTAGCGGCTTTAGCAGGCGATCTTGACCAGCAAGAAACAGTTTGGGACGAACGTGCGGCGTTGGGTGTCGTTTTGGCGGCAGGTGGTTATCCTGATGCCTATCAAAAAGGCGCGGTCATTACTGGCTTGCCGACTGTTGTTGAAGGGGCTGAAAGCAAGGTTTTCCATGCTGGAACCGCACAAGTTGGTGATGCAATCGTCACCGCAGGGGGGCGGGTTTTGTGCGCTTGTGCCTTAGGGGTAGATATTCAGGAAGCGCAAAGCAAAGCCTATGCTCTAGCGGAAACTATCCATTGGGATAATATCTATTATCGGACGGATATAGGCTTTAAAGCGATCAAATAAAACTGCCCGTTTAGTCAACCCTACATTTGCGTTAGATTAAAACAGACAAAAAACAATGTCCGCCTAGCTTAAAGTGGCGTAAAACCTTAAGGTTTACGCCCAGCAAACAGCATTAGATTAAGACTGCAAAAATAACAACCGTTTCTGTCAGCTTCTTCGAGATCCTGATGCCAACGGTACAGCTCATCAGCCGAAACCACGCCAGCATCAAGTGCAGCTTGCTCAACTTCATCTGCACGCGTCCCCTCACGCGCCAAGATATAGCTTCGTATCGCAATCGGGAACACTTCTAAGGCAATATCCGCCAACCCCTGCTGTTTAAATAGGCGGTGTAATTTTCGCCCCGAGTAGCCGTTATGCAAAAATGAACCCGCCATAAATTGCGCCAAACGGCGTTCAATATCCACTTCATTGCTATCAACCGACAAGCTACCCCAATCTGTGTCCACCACCACGATCCATCCGCCCGATTTTGTGACACGGATCATCTCCGCCAAGGCTTGGTCAGGGTTAAACAGATGCTGAAACAATCGCTCACTGCGACTAGCATCGAAAAAGTTATCCGCAAAAGGCAGCAATCCGGCATCTGCTTGCTGATGCTTAACGTGTTCGGCTATACCCGCCTCTAGCGCACGTTGCTGGGCTTTTGTCACCATATCGGCATCATAATCCACACCGATCACCTGACCGTGCCTCCCCACCAAAGCTGCCAAAGGTATCGTATCTGTACCCGGCCCACAGCCCAAATCCAAGACCTGACAACCCGCTTGTAGCTGCATGAACGTGTAAGACCGTTGTTTTATGTACCCAAAGAGCTCACCCGCCACACGAAGAAATTCAGGATCCACATAACCATTGGGGCGAGACATAGCACATCCTTTAAAATAGATAAACAACAGGGAAGAAATAGGCTGCCAGCGACTTCATTATTAACAAAAACAATTGCTTACAGCAGCCTACAAAAAATCATCGAATAAATTCCGCAGAGGACTATAAACGTTTGTGCCTTTTCTGGCTTTTTTAAGCTATTCGAACTAAACTAGATTGCAGTAAAAACAACGTTTTTTAGCAAACGACTAACCGCCCTTTATAATAACCTTTTGTAAGCATACCGCTGAACCTTGTAGGTTGTTGTAAAACCAATCATCCTAAACCGCATAGCACAGACCACAATTCGGTGAATATACTGTAATGTCTGGTCAATCTGCATAATGCCAACCCAAAAGAGACCTAAAATTGGCTAATAATATTATTGATTTTTTTAATCAGTATTTTGAAGTGATACCGGCTACTACTGATGAGCTTAAAAACGAGGTATTTAAGTTACGTTACCAAGTATTTTGTGTTGAAACGCAAATTTTCAACCCTGATGAATACCCAGACCAACTTGAGATTGATATTTTTGACCAACGGGCAGTGCATTACTTAATCCGTCACCGCCAATCAGGTGCTTATGCCGCCTCAACGCGCTTTATATTGCCTGATGCCAATAATCCTGAACAGCTCTTCCCTCTTGAACTCCACTGCAAAATTGATAACCTCGAGGCCATGCAAGGCATAGACAGAAGAAGTCTAGGCGAGGCATCCCGGTTATGTGTATCTAAAACGTTTAAAAAAAGAAAAAATGAAGAACACAGCCTGATAAACATAGACACCGATTGGAAAGGCCACTTTACCCCACAAGAACGAAGGGTATTTCCGCATATTAGCTTCGCGTTGATTGCCTGCATGATTAAAGCTTGCCACAACAACAACATAGAATATGCTTTTTCTACCTTAGAACCCGCTTGGTATCGGCTTTTATCGTCATCCGGCATTCATTTCACTAAAATAGGCCCATTAGTTGACTATAGCGGCCTCCGTTGGCCAGGGCTTATAAAAGTCACCGACTTACTAAACGGCGTTGCTGAAAAAAATATGGATATTTGGAATTTATTGACCAATAAAGGCCGTTATTAAGCCAAGAGACAAGCATTAAAAATTAAGGGCTGCCTCAAGATAAAAGCTTCTCCCTGGCATAGGGTAATGTTCGGTCAGCGAGGCCACAGGCTCATAATAACGGGTATCAAAAGCATTATGTAAAGAAGCTGTTATATTAAGATGCCCAAACAGTTTTTTGCCGCGCAAGGTAACGTCAAAGGTTTCATAGTCACCCAATAGCGGCTTAGTATCATCAGCCGCCCGCTCCCGTCCGGCTATCCAATTGATTTGCGGTTGGATTTGCCAATTGGGCATAAAATGCCATTGTAACGCGGCATAAATATGATGCTCAGGCACGCCAGGCACACGCTTATTGGTATCTTCATTTGTCGCATGTTGCCACGCATAATTGCCTAGTACTGACCATTGTTCGGAAAGCTGCCAATTCCATTCAAATTCACTGCCAAAACCATTTTGGTTACCGCTATTTTGGTACTGGTACAGGCTTGAGCCTGATGTATTAAGTTCTTGGGTGATAAGGTTATGGATCTGATAATAATAGATGTTGACCGCCGTTCTTAGCGAAGAGATCGGGCGATAATCAAAAGCCCATTCGTAGGTGTTAATGGTTTCCGGATCTAAGCTTTTGTTACCCAACACCACCGGATTGTTCTGTGTGCCCTGCTCGGCAAAACTTGGTGCCCGAAAGGCCCTGCCATATAAAAGTTTGCTAGTCAGCTGCTCGTTGATATCCCACACCAATGCCGCCCTAGGATTGACCGTACCGCCAAAATCAGAGTAGTCATCATAGCGTATACCTGCGGTCAACGACCAATCGTTGGCAAACTGCCACTCATCCTGCGCAACAATAGACCAGATCGTCCTTTTGGTATCCGCCAAATAGGCCAAGGGCGTACCCGTAACATTGGTCAAGGTGCCGTCCACTAC
>JABFST010000034.1 GCA_013140465.1 Methylococcaceae bacterium | reverse complement strand
TGAAAATAAATGCCGCACTAAATTCAAGCTTTTTTAGATTTTTAAAAAAGAGGGATTCGTGCGGGGTAATGACTTGAAAATAGGCTATAAATTGGGGGTTGACTTTTTTATGACAGGCCGGAATAAGCCGCTTTGAGCGTAAGCGAAAAGCGGCGTTTCCGGCAAAACGTGGGTGCGGGTATGCCGGAAACGGCAGTTTTCACTTGCGTTCAAACTTCCTTATTCCGGCCTACAGGGCTATTGCCATCAAGTTAAAGGCTATAGACGTTGTATTGTCAGTTTCATTGCCGACTCAGCAACGTCTAAAGCCGTTGCACTCCAGCTGTCTGTGCTTAACTTCAAGGCAGTGCATCTTCTCCCTAGCCGAAAACGGGCGTTCTGGCTTAAGCTGCCATCAATGCCTGTACATGCACTGCCACACTCGCTGCCAAAGCCTGTAGATGATACCCACCTTCTAAGACTGACACCAAGCGGCCTTGGGCATGGCGGTCTGCTACGGCTAGCAATGCCTCGGTCAGCCATCGATAATCGTCTTCCACTAAGTTTATGCCCGATAAGGGATCCAGCTTGTGCGCGTCAAACCCTGCCGAAACCAGCACCAACTCCGGTTTAAACGCGTTAAGTGCTGGCAGTACCAAGGTTTGGTATTGATGGCGCAACGCTACGCCATTAGTGCCTGTCGCCAGCGGCACGTTGATGATATTGCCTAGCCCAGTTTCACGAGGGTGGCCTGTGCCGGGGTAATTGGGCATTTCGTGGCTAGACACATACAGCACATTGGGCTGTTGGTAGAATGCGGCTTGGGTGCCGTTGCCGTGGTGTACGTCAAAATCGACTATCGCCACGCGTTCGAGCTGATGCTGGTGGCGTGCATATCCAGCGGCGATGGCAACATTGTTAAACAAGCAAAAGCCCATAGCCACATCGGGTTCGGCATGGTGTCCAGGGGGGCGGACGCCACAAAACGCATTATTAGCTTCTTTGCCCAACACCCTATCGACGGCATCGCAAACCGCCCCGACTGCACGCAACGCGGCTTGTAGTGAGCCTGACGACAGCACGGTATCGGCATCCCAATAATGCAGACCTTGTTGCGGGATCGCAGATTGGATATTTTCAAGGTGCGCGTGCGGGTGGATTAACTGGATTTGCGCTGCGGTGCCTAGCGGCGGTGACACGCGGATTAACCCTGCAAAAGCAGGCCCAGATAATGCTTTGTTGATGTGCTGCAAACGTTCAGGGCATTCAGGATGGCCTGAACCGGTATCATGATATAAAAAATCGCTGTGGGTGGAATACAGTGTTGACATAGTAGGCCTATAGCTTGGGTAAAAGGCAACGCGCGTAGTGTGGCGACCATCACCACAAAAAGCTGTGCTTGAGTATAAAGGATAGGGCGCGGGCAGAGCTTAATATTATTGTTGCGCGGTCTAGCTTGGCTTGTTTGCCTTAGTCTAAGTGGGCTTGTTGTGGGCGGGTCTGCCATTTTTGCCTAAGCATGACTATTGATTGACTTCATTAGGAGTAGTCGTACAAAATAGACGGTTTAGATTGATAGAGCCTTTAAATACGCATGGATAACCGCGATTCGTTGCATCACAGTTTAGTTTCTGTCCGTAATTTGTCGTTTTCACGCGGCAACAAGAAAATTTTTGATGATATTTCGCTGGATTTTGAACGCGGTAAAATTACCGCGATTATGGGGCCTAGCGGCACAGGCAAAACAACGCTGTTAAAGCTTATCGGCGGACAGCTGTTCCCCGCACAAGGCACGGTGACGGTGGACGGGCAAAATGTCCACCAATTGCGGCGCACTGAGCTGTTCAATTTGCGTAAACGCTTGGGGATGCTGTTTCAAAGCGGCGCATTATTGACCGATATGAATGTCTACGACAACGTGGCTTTTCCGTTGCGCGAACACACCCATCTTCCCGAATCCATGATCCGCACGCTGGTGTTGATGAAGTTGCAAGCCGTCGGTTTGCGCGGGGCGCGTAACTTGATGCCGAATGAGCTGTCCGGCGGCATGGCCCGGCGGGTGGCCTTGGCGAGGGCGATAGCCTTGGACCCGATGATGATTATGTATGACGAGCCGTTTACCGGACAAGACCCTATTTCTATGGGCGTTTTGGTGCATCTGATCAAATCCCTGAATACGATTTTAGGCTTGACCAGCATTATTGTGTCCCATGACGTGCATGATACGTCGGCGATAGCGGACTATATTTATGTGTTGTCCGACGGCAAAATTGTTGCCCAAGGCACGCCGCAAGAAATCCAGCAGTCTGATTCCGAATGGGTGCAACAATTTATGACGGGCGCGGCCGACGGCCCGGTACACTTTCACTATCCTGCCAAAGATTATGTGGACGATTTGTTGTCAACAGGCAAACGCTACTAAGGCATTAGGCAGACTCTATGGCTTGCGCTTTAGGGCGGGCTTTTCCACACTTCTAGGCTATTGCCTGGTATACAATCGCTAAGCAAATGGAATTTTTTCAATATTTGGGTCACAGTACGCGCACCAGTTTTACCAAACTAGGTCGCGCCACTTATTTTTTGCTACAGGCCGTGTCAGGTTTGCCCAGCATTTTTACGCGCCCCCGGTTATTGCTGAACCAGCTGTACTCGGTGGGGGTGTTGTCGTTTCTTATCATTACCATATCCGTCCTGTTTGTGGGCATGGTATTGG
>JABFST010000279.1 GCA_013140465.1 Methylococcaceae bacterium | reverse complement strand
GGGTGATAGACCCGTTGGACGGCACGACCAATTTTTTGAACGGCTTTCCCCAATATTGCGTGTCCATCGCGCTAAAGCACAAGGGTAGGCTGGAAGTGGGCGTGGTCTATGACCCAGTGCGTGACGAGCTATTCACCGCCAAGCGCGGCGGCGGCGCGATGCTCAACAACCGCCGCCTGCGCGTGACTACCCAAACCACGCTGAAAGGCGCGTTGCTGGGCACGGGCTTCCCGTTTAAGACCGACAAACACCTGGATGCCTACGTCGGCATGTTTAAGTCGCTGACCACCGAATGCGCGGGTATCCGCCGTGCGGGCGCGGCGGCACTGGATTTGGCGTATGTTGCGGCGGGCCGTCTGGACGGCTTTTGGGAGATAGGCGTGATGGAATGGGATGTGGCGGCGGGGATTTTGCTGGTTAAGGAAGCGGGCGGTGTCGTCACCGACTTTTCTTTTGATGAACATTACTTCGCTTCCGGCAATGTGATTGCCGCCAGCCCCAAAATTCACCAGCTGATGTACCGGCATATTGAGCCGCAGGTGACGGCGGATTTGCGCTAAGGCCAAACTGTGTTTAACTTTCCTGACAACGCGCACGAAACTCTTGTAAAATCCAGTGGTCAGACTGCGTTGTAAGAGTGGGCGTAGTGCTTTAGGGCAATAGCCTAGCCTACGCCGCAAAACTGTTTTGTTGTACTTATTCATGCCCCCTCGATTCCCCCTTGAAAAAGGGGGGGGCGAGGGTGGATTATTCAATAAACCTCCCCAACCCCTCCTTTTTAAGGAGGGGGACTGAATGTGTACTTTTGTTTAACTATCGATAAGGATTGATTACCATGAAAGCTAATACCGCTATTTCGCGTCCACAAGCCAGTATTTTGGCCGGCAACAAAGTGTTAAAAAACACTTATATGTTGCTGTCCATGACATTATTGTTCAGTGCCATGACCGCTGCGGCGGCTATGTATCTTAACTTGCCGCATTTTGGCATGATTGTCACGCTGGTCGGATTTTACGGCTTGTTATTTTTAACCACAAAATTTAGCAACAGTGCGCTGGGCTTGGTGTTTGTGTTTGCCTTGACAGGCTTTATGGGCCTGACTTTAGGGCCTATTTTGTCCATGTACATCAAAGTGTTCAGCAATGGGCATGAGTTGATTATGATGGCCTTAGGCGGCACGGGCGCAGTGTTTTTGGGCTTGTCCGGTTATGCCCTGACCACCCGCAAAGACTTTAGCTACATGGGCGGCTTTTTGATGGTCGGCGTATTGGTGGCTTTTTTGGCGGGTATCGGTGCCATAGTGTTTGCAATTCCGGCGTTGTCCTTAGCCGTGTCGGCGATGTTCATCCTTTTAATGTCCGGCATGATTTTGTTTCAAACTAGCCAAATTATCCACGGCGGCGAAACCAACTATATCTTGGCGACTATTTCCTTATACGTTTCTATCTACAACTTGTTTTTAAGCTTGTTGCAGTTATTGGGCGTTTTTGGTGGCGATGATTAAGCCTTAGCCAGTTTTAATTCAGGCGGATAATGTCATGTTATCCGCCTTTTTATTGCCAGTATAGAGTCCGAAGCTTAAACTCCCTCTCCCTCAGGGAGAGGGTAGGGTGCTTTCTAAGTTCTCAATATCTCCTGTCCTAGGCTAGCCTAAGCCGTATCCATGTTAATAAGAATTGCCTTGCTGTTAGTTTTCAGTGCTTTTGCCGTGTTTTTATCGGTTGATTTATTGCTGGCTTTGGCAATGCCCGCTTTGCCTATTATTATGACCAAACTGGGTTTAGCTATCTTATTGACGGGGTTTTCCATATTGCTGTGCAGCGGTATCTATCTTGTCGTCAAACGCCTGATTGGCAATGTCTGTGCTTACTTTTCGGCGGCACAACGCTGGCAACGCCGCTTATGGTTTGCCCAACACCAACAGCTGCGGCTTAAGCAATTGTTTTATTGGCGCAGCCGACAAATTCATTATTTTAACGAGATTAAGCGAAAACGGCTTTTAAATGCCGATAACCAAGTACAAATCCGTGCCTTGGCTAACGCCATCGATAAGGATTTGCTGGCTATAAAACCGCAACTTTCCCAGCCGTTTTATGAGCATTTAAAAAAACAAAATGCCCATCATAAAACTCGGCAGAATATTGATGCCTTATTAAAATTGCAGCAAAAAATAGCCGCCATCCCAATCTATGACCACTCCTAAACCCCGCTTGTTGGCTTTGCTCAAACTCTTTCATGGGCTTAAAGAAACGCATTTGCGCTGGCTTAGCGACAACCAAGCGCAACACGCGCAGCTTAAGCAAGCCCAAGCATTGGCGGCGAAAAGCCTAGAGGCCGAGCTACAGCTAAAAAGCGTGCAGTTGGCGCATCAAATCAGCTTGTTGCGCACCCAAAATGCCACCGAATTGGCGATGTTTAAAACCAAGTGCAAGCAAGACTTAAAAGATTATCAGCAATACTTGGCATCTTTAGAACAACTCAAGCACACCATCAAATCCAGCTATACCCACCTACCCGAAGCCGTTGCCTTTACCATCCACCACCACGCCAAACAGTTATTGAATGAAATGTGGGAAGCGGACACGGTAGAGCAAAAAATGCGGCATGAATTGCGGCTGATCCAATTTATGACCACGGTACATGAAGATGCCCGTTTGCATAAAGAAGGCGCAACGTCTGAACATCTGCCTGAAAAAACCCTGCATTTAATCCAACACGTTTAAGTTTTTGGCGGGCGGTTTTAAAAACCGCATGATTCGCCTTGGTATTGGTTTACAATGTTTTTGGGCTAGTCAAAACATCCACTTTATCGCCTTACCTGATTGTAACAGCCTGAAGTTTTTAGGCGGGTACCGTGTCCCTCAGGGAGAGGGCTGGGTGGTTTGTTACCAAGAGCTAATTACCCTCTCCCTCAGGGCATAAGTATCTACACAAGTCATTAGCCCGTCATTCCGGCATGGATGCCGGAATCCAGTGCCACGGACGGTTGCTACGGTAAGCTGTAAGTGCTTGATTTAGCATTGCCGACATAGTGAACATTCACATCCATGTGACTGGATTCATGCAGGGCTATCCTGCCCTGCACCCTAACGGGTTAATGCAAATCCGCTCCCAGCGGATTTGTCTGGCATCCATGCCAGTATGACGGTGCTTTTATAACTTACTCAAACTTGTGTAGATACCTATGGGGAGAGGGCAGGGAGAGGGGATTTCTATATTAAAGTCAAACTACGCCTACGGTTTAGGGCATAAGCCTTACGCATCCGCACACCTAAGGAGGTGAAAACAAAACCACTTTACCAAGCATAACAACAATAATAAAACCTACTGGCATTAGCCGTTTATAGTAAAGGTATAGGGGAGTATCTATGTTTCAAGCAACAGCATCAGTCATTATCGCATTATTGATGGGCATCACCGGGGTCGGGTTTGTGCTTTGGCAAACACGGCGGGTATTAAGTTATGACCAAGGCAATCCGGCAATGCGCAAAATTGCCGCCGCCATTCAAGAAGGCGCATCGGCGTTTTTATCCCGCGAATACCGCGTGATTGGCATTTTTGTCGTTATAGTCGCCACCATCATCAGTTGGTTTTTACAATGGCAAACCGCTTTTTGTTTCGTGGTCGGCGCAATTGCTTCCGCTGGGGCGGGATATTTGGGCATGTATGTTGCCGTGCGTGCCAATGTGCGCACCGCAGCCGCTGCCAGCCGTGGCTTGCATGAAGGCTTACGCGTGGCGTTTGGCAGCGGTGCGATTATGGGCATGGCGGTGGTCAGTTTCAGCCTGATCGGCATGACGGTCTTGTACTTGGTGTTTAACGGCAATCCTGCTCAGCTCACCTACATCACGGGCTTTGGTTTTGGTGCCAGCAGCATCGCCTTGTTTGCCCGCGTCGGTGGCGGCATATACACCAAAGCCGCAGACGTAGGCGCGGATTTGGTCGGCAAAGTCGAAAAAGGTATCCCCGAAGACGACCCGCGCAATCCAGCGGTGATTGCCGATAATGTCGGCGATAACGTTGGCGATGTCGCGGGCATGGGCGCGGATTTGTTTGAAAGCTATAGCGGCTCGATCATCGCCGCTGCCACTTTAGGCGCGGCCTTAGGCACACCACAAACAGCCGCTGCGTTTATTGGCTTGCCCTTTTTGGTCGCGGCGGTGGGGGTTATCTCCAGCTTGTTCGGCATTTATATGGTCATCGGCGAAGAGCAAGATGTCACCAAAGCCAGCACTTTTTCCGATAGCACAGCCTTAGGGCGTGCGGTGTTGTTCTTGCGTAAGCAAGTGGCGAAAATTAACGAAGATGCTAGCCTAGAAGATTTATTGACGGCTTTGCGCCGTTCGGTATGGGGCGCGTCGGTTGTGGTGTTGGGTTTGACCTTACTGACCGTGATTGCCTCTGGCGTGAGCATTAACTATTGGTTAGTCATTCTAGTGGGCTTGATTGCGGGTAACGGCATCGCCTATGCCACCGAATACTACACCTCGTATACCGAAAAACCCACGCTAGGCATCGCCGATGCCACCCAAACAGGCGCGGCAACTACCATTATCCAAGGGTTGGCAGTCGGTATGATGAGTACGGTATTGCCCGTGCTGATTGTTGCCGTCGCCATCTTGCTGAGTATATGGTTAGGCTTTAAAGCCGATGGCACTATCGCCGCTGGCCTGTATGCCGTGGCAGTTGCGGGCGTGGGCATGTTAAGCACCTTAGGCGTAACCTTAGCTACCGACGCTTACGGCCCGGTCGCCGATAATGCGGGCGGGATTGCCGAAATGAGCCATTTGTCCAGCGAAGTCAGACAACGCACCGATGCCCTCGATAGCTTGGGCAACACTACAGCAGCAACAGGCAAAGGCTTTGCGATTGGTTCCGCCATCTTGACCGCGTTGGCGTTATTGGCGGCGTATGTGACAGCGGCAAAAATCGACAACCTCAATATCTTGGGGCCAACCATGTTGCCGGGTATTTTAATCGGCGCGATGATGCCATATTTGTTTTCAGCCCTAACCATGATGGCAGTCGGTAAAGCCGCCCACGAAATCGTATTTGAAGTGCGCCGCCAGTTCAATGTAATCCCCGGTTTGATGGAAGGCACAGGCGAACCCGACTACAAAACCTGTATCGCCATCAGCACCGAAAGCGCATTGCGCGAAATGATAGTACCCGGCTCGTTGGCGGTGGTTGTGCCTTTAGTGGTCGGTTTTGTGTTGGGCAAAGAAGCCTTGGCGGGCTTGTTGGTCGGCACCATGTCATCAGGCTTTTTGTTGGCGGTAATGATGGCAAACGCAGGTGGTGCATGGGACAACGCCAAAAAATGGATAGAAACCGGACAATTTGGCGGCAAAGGCTCTGATGCGCACAAAGCGGCAGTCGTAGGCGACACTGTAGGTGATCCGTTTAAAGACACCAGTGGGCCGTCCTTAAACATCTTGATTAAACTGATGACTATCGTCAGCTTAGTGTTTGCAACCTCGTTTGGTTCGGGGTGGTTTAGCTTCTAAGTTTGGTTATTTGCGTGTAGTTGCTTAGGCTGGAATAAGCTGCTTTGAGCGTCAGCGAAAAGTGGCTTTTCCGGAGAACTGTTATATAGTCCCCACACTCTGCGCTCTTGGTTTACCACAAGTATTCAAGTAGCCCTTCATGCCTCGGAATGACGGGCTTTTAGACACTTGTGTATAACGATGAGCGCAGAACATGGGAACGATGACAATCCATTTGTAGTAATAAGAGTGTAAATTGTAAAGCCCAACCCCGTTTTTCCATACACGACTCCGACCCCGACGACAAACGGCAAAGTGAGATCGATTGCCAATTTATCCCCATCGCCCGCGAAGATTTTGACCGCATGTCCTGTTTTGGTAAAAACCGTTTGCCCACGGCGGTGGTTTTTGGCCGGGTGGGGTTGCGGCTTAGTGAGGGTGGGTAACGGGGGTGGAAATCCTACTAGTAAATATCTTCACCCGCATATAAAATCCTAGCGGAACTTTTTCCTGTAATGGGGGATTTTAATTTAACTGACGGAATATCAACTAATGAAAAAACTTGAATTGGCAGAAGTGATCAAAGCGCTACGCGAAGAGTTGTATCAGGCAAAGCAAACAGGGGAGGGCGAGGCTATCCGCTTCAATGTCAACAGCGTCGATATTGAGTTTGAAACCGCAATTGAATATGTAGGTAGTGCCGAAGCGGGTGGAAAAATTAAGTTTTTTGTATTTGATGTTGATGCGAAAGCGAGCGCTGAATATAAAAATGCCACCATACATAAAATCAAGCTTAGTATGCAACCAGTGGATGAGGAAAACCCTAATATGGAAACGGGTGAAGCTGGGAAAGTGAAAGTGGGGGGAGATGGCAAGCAATCCCCAAAAACTCCAGCTAACCAATTAGGTGGTGATGGCTAATGGATGCCAAGCTGGTTGCCAAAATCATCACGCCACGGACAGACAATAATGAAAGAACAGGGACAGCCTACCCAGTGGCTGCCAACCTGTTGTTGACCGCCCGCCATGTCATTGAGTTTGAAGAAAGGGATAAAGCTAAACCGATAACTGTTGAGTGGCAGGATTTTGACGAAACGCGGGACATTGCGCCTGAGAATATTACCTGCTTGTTTGATGGTGGCCAGCTACTTGATGTGGTGCTTTTTTGTTGCCCTTTGCCGGAGGCGATAGCAGAAATTGTTACCCCAAACATTCTGGAAGAAGAAAAAATTGGCTCTAGGAATCCTTGGGAAACACTGGGTTTTCCTAAAGTAAATGGTTTTTTGGCACAAGACGCAACGGGAAAATTTGGTGTTGATCAAGAAAAACCGCAAATTCGCCTAACGTTGGATGACACCATCGAGAAAGAAATATTAAAAGCAAAAAACATTGATAATGGCTGGGGCGGCATGTCTGGTGCACCAGTCTTTTGCATCAAAACAAAAAAACTTCAGGCTGTCATCACCGAGCACAACCAATGGATGCAAAAGCAGTTGATCGGCGTTTCCATCCCGTATTTGATGGGGCTTCCCGAATTTAGAAAAGCGTTAGGTCTTAACAACGCAGACGAACAGCATAAGCAATATTTGGCGGGGCTGCCCCAACGCATAATAAAACAGTTGCAGTTCATAGAAAAAAATACACTTTATCAAGAGCTTGCTAAAAAATTTATTTCAAGTGGAGTCGGGCAAACGCCAGAGAATTTGTGGCTAGCAATCGAAGGCAAATTAAACAATGATCCGATAAGTCTGCTAGAGCAATACCGTAACAGTGTCGCAGCGGCGTTGAAAAATGAACATAAGCTTAAAGACGAGGCACAAACACTATTCCTGCTTTTCTTGGGTTATTTTTCCAAGCCGGAAGACATTGCCGCAGTTCAGCATGTCCACCAACTTCCGGTAAGAACACGTTTGGCGGTGGAAATTTATCTGGCGGCACGTTATGGTTTAACACCGGATTTAGAATATCAGCCTAAAGACGGTCTTGATGTCAACCAATCGGCCAGGGGGCGTTACGCGATTGATGGCGAAATGACCTATCGTGAAGTGGGTTGGGATGTTAAAGCGAATGCACATGAGCTGGCAAAAGCGGTTAATATTGCCATCAATAAAGTGCATGATTCGGTGCATGGGCAAAAACCGTCGGATGAACTGGATGAGTTTGCGCTGGAGTCCCTCAATGAAACCATAAAAACCCGCCGCCAAGGTGAATTTCCGCAATTATTCCGTATTGAAGTGCCTATTAAACACGCTGCCGAACAAAATAACCCTTTGCACAATGACGAAGTTTGTCGGCAATTGCATGAATATCTATCCGACTTGCCGATAGTACGTTACGGTTCGGAATCAGCAAAAGCCGAGCCTAAATTATGCGCCCAAGTCATTGAATTTTTCCGCATCATTAAACAATACAGCCTAGCCACATGACCCCAACCCACTTCACCCCCAACGAAACCATCCATTTCAAAGCCTCAGGCTCTTGGCCAGAAAGTAACTACCTGCTTGATGAAAAATCCGCTTATGCTTTAGAAATGGCTCTGGCGACACGGCGGCCGCTGTTGGTGAAAGGCGAACCGGGCATGGGCAAAAGCTTTTTGGCGCGGGCGGCGGCAGCTAAGTTACAACGGCAATTTATTGCCGAAGTCATTAACATCAATACCGAAGGCCAAGATTTGCTCTGGCGCTATGATCCGGTCGCACGGCTGAATGATGCCCATGCGGGTGTTAAGGGCGATGACCTCAATCCCAAAAACTACCTGAACCCCGGCGTATTATGGTGGGCGTTCGATTGGGGCGATGCGCTAAAGCAATACCAACAGGTGTGCCGCCATAAAGTGTATAAGCCACAAACGGTGGATGATCATGTGCAGGCCAATGGCACAGTATTATTGATTGATGAAATCGACAAAGCCGAACCGTCCTTGCCCAATAGCTTATTGGAAGTGTTGGGCAACCGGGGGTTTGAAGTGCCGTTGCTGGAAACCAGCGTCCGCCATGCGGACAATTCTGCACCGCTGGTCATCATCACCACCAACGATGAACGGGAACTGCCGCCCGCGTTTATGCGCCGCTGTTTGGTTTTGCATTTGACTGTTGCCGACACCGATTATGAAGAGTGGCTGTTAGCCCGCGCCAATGTCCACTACACAGATAGCCAATGCAGCAACCCTATTAAACGCCTAGCTGCCGGGCAATTAATAACAGACCGACAGGCGGCAGATAAACAAGGCTTGATTAAACCCGGTTTAGCCGAATATCTGGATTTATTGCAAGCCTTGGACGAGATGGTAGCATCCAACATCCAAGGCGAAGCGCGTACCGAACAGCAAACACAATTGCTGGAAAAACTGGCCGAGTTTGTACTGAAAAAGGCTATGTAGATGCGCCACGGTAGTCAAGTCAGCCGGGGTGATTTGTTGCGTTCATTGCAACTATACCCAACGCTAGCCGCACAGCAGCTGGCCGCGCCTTTATTGGGTTTTGTTTTGCTAACGCCACCGCAGCAGTCCCTAGCCCAGCCAACCGACACCACAACACCACGCAAGCAAAATCCAGCACCGGACGAATCGGAGCCTACCCAGCCAAGCAATGGCAAAGCAGCGCCAGAATGGT
>JABFST010000099.1 GCA_013140465.1 Methylococcaceae bacterium | reverse complement strand
GCCCATATTTTAAGGTGTACCAACGCGTCGCATTTAAGCCCACGATCCAATCGGCCTCACTCCGGCATTTGGCGGCACGGTATAAGCCGTCATACACCTGCAAGTCTTGCAAATGCCCAAAACCCTTGCGGATGGCCTCATCGGTTAGGGAACTAATCCACAGGCGTTTAGCGGGTTTGCCGACACATCCGCTCCAACTGAGGATATACCTAAAAATCAACTCCCCCTCACGGCCCGCATCGGTCGCACAAATAATCTCATCCGCATGGGCAAACAAACGTTTGATAGTTTGCAACTGCTGCTGCGCCGACGCATCCCCCCGCACTTTTAAGCCAAACTCACTAGGAATAATCGGCAAGGTCGCCAAAGACCAGCGTTTCCATGCGGACTGATAATCATCAGGTTCTTTTAAAGCCAGCAAATGCCCAAAAGCCCAAGTAATTTGATAACCGTTACCCTCAAAATAACCTTCGCGTTTTTGGTTAATGTGCAGACATTTGGCAATATCGCGGGCAACGGAAGGCTTTTCGGTCAGGATGACTTTCATGGGTGGGCTTAAAGCTGGGGATTATCATGCGTTAGCGGTGGGCTAAAGTATAACGGCTAAAGCCGTAGCCCTACACTTGCAGTTTGCGCTGGCTTACAAATTGGGCATTTCTAAAGCCCTGTGCCTCGTTCCCAAGCTGTGCTCTCTTCGTTATACACAAGCATTCAAGTAACCCGTCATACCCGCCGAGAAGCAGGTATAGAGCCTTGAAGGCCGGAATAAACCGCTTTGAGCGTAAGCGAAAAGTGGTGTTTCCGGCAAATCGTAGGCGCGGCGTGCCGGAAACGGCTGTTTTCACTCGCGTTCAAACAGCCTTATTTCGGCGGCCTACAAGGCTTAGACTTGTGTATAACGAAGAGCGCTCTGCGTGGGAACGATAGTGAATGACTAACTCCATCAATGTGATTAGTCAAAGGCAGTATGGGGCTACTTCCCTAGCCCTGCTTGCCTAGCGACATTGCACACAGCAAGTAGTCCTAATCAAGCCATAGCCTAATACACGCTACGTTTAAATTGCTTATCTATCGCCCTGCCCCTGCCTTCATCCAAACTGTTGTATAGTCAAAATTCATACTTAAACCCGGCCTGCACCAAGCGCGGTGATCCGGGTAAAATGCCGCGCACGCGGTCAACTATATAGGTGTTATCAAATAGGTTTTTGACCGACACATACATATCCAAACCTTTATAAACCTGATAAGTGCCTGCTAAGTTTACAACAACATAAGCGGGGATTTTTCCGTATTGGCCGGAACGCGCCTCAACACTATTGGCGCCTTTGGGATGTTCGGCAGCGGTGTCCAGATTTAGAAAATCACTGTACTGGTCTGTCACCAACACGGTTTCAAAATGTGCATCAAAACCACTCGGGTGTGAATAGCCGACGCTAGCGGTCAATAAGTTTTCGGGCGCATAGGGGCTGCGGTTGCCCGCTTTGGAGCCATAAACCAAACCATTCGGGCAATTGGCGGATATGCTGCCGTTAGCCAATGGCAAACAATGGAACGCCGAGGTGGTTTCGGCGGTTGGCAACCAAGTGTAAGCCAATTGGATATAAGGGTTGTGCGTCCAGCTGAACAGTTCGGCAGCATCGGCACGGGCCATCAGCTCGATGCCTTGAAACAACGCCTGTCCCTGGGCAACGGGCGTGTCATTGCCGCCGACAGTGCCTAAGACGGTGAGGGTTTGGTAGTCGTTGCGAAAATAGGTTAAATCGGTTTTTAGCCCGGTTAAAGGTTTGCCGCGTATGCCCACTTCGTAGTTCCAACTGAGTTCCGGGCCAATTTCCACCGGATTACCGGTGTTGTATACGCTGTCTTCTACGCGCGGCGGCGCAAACCCCCGATGCACACCAAAGAACAAGCTGGCTTGTTTGCTGGCATCGTAATTCAGGGCAAATGACGGCAGCGGCTGGATTAAGGCCGATTGGCCTTTGGCTTGTTGGCCTGGCAACAGGTTTAGCCGTTGATAATCGACCGATTCCACACGCACACCCGGGGTCATGCTCCAATCCCCCAAGCTGAAACGGTTTTGGATAAAGCCTGAATAAGCTTGGGCATAACGGCGGTTGTTCTCTACCACTTTGCCGGTACGTGCAACTGCTGAGTTGCCATCTTGAGTTTGCCGATATTGGCTTTCAAAATGCGCCCGAAAACCTGCGTCCAAGGTGTTGTTGATGCTGCCTAGGGTGTATTCGGCATGGACGGTAGGGGCAACGCCCCAAGTTTCATAATTGCGTAAACGTCCTCGGGTAAAGTTGCAACTGTCCACATCGATGGCCTGACCATTTAAGCGCGCTTCCCTAAAAGCGGTGCCGCATTGGGTGTCCGTGGGTTGTTGGTTCATTTGCCGCCACCAGTCACGGTTAAATTCCGACCAATAAAAATGGGTCGAAAATTTTACCTTCTCATTCATTTGGTAGTCGTGGGTAGCCGATGTCGCCCAACGGCTGGTCGCAAACTCATCATTTTTAAAAGGGTTGTACCGCGCGCCAAAGTTGCGGTATTCGGCTTCGGTTAGGCCAAAGGTGGATTGTGAGTTTTCTTGATAAAAATCACCACGCCAAGTGAGGCTATGGCGGGCATTTATATCGATGATACTTTTCAGGTTGGCATCGTCGATTTTGGCAAAGGTGTTGTCCCTCGCGCCATTG